>DATCMP010000187.1:0-6453 GCA_036563365.1 Thermomicrobiales bacterium | reverse complement strand
TGACATCAGCCGCCACCCCTCTCGCCTATTGTCCAACTGACGGGACGTGTCCGGAACATGCCAGTGACAGCACGCCGCCTATGCACCGCCCCTTCGAACTTCCAGGACAGCGTATGACCGTCATCGCCCACCTCAGCGATCCCCACCTCGACGGGACCGTCATACGCCTTGAACGGCTACGGGCGGTCATCACGAGTATCCGCTCGCTGCCGCATGTCGATGTGCTCGTCGTTACCGGCGATGTCGCCGATCATGGGCGCGGCGATGAATATGCAGCGTTCCGCCGCGAACTGCCCCAGCACCTTCCCGCGATCATCACCACCGGCAATCACGATACGAGCGCCGCATTCGAGCGGCACGTTGGCGCTCGGAATACGCAGCACGACATCGGTGATCTGCGGATCATCGGGCTAGATACGTTGGTTGAGGGGCATGACGAAGGTGTGCTTGACGCGGAAACCCTCGCCTTCGCGCATGACGCGCTCGCCACGGCACCAGGGCGGGTGTTGCTCGCCATGCACCACCCGCCTGTTCCGGTTGGGCACCCGCTCATCGACGCCACGCTGCTCACCAATGCGGACGCGCTCGCCAAGTTGATCAGCCCGGCTCCGGCGATCACCGGCCTCCTCACCGGTCACGTCCATACCGCCTACAGCAACACCTTCGCCGGGGTGCCGGTCCTGGGTGCGCCGGGGATCGCCTCGACGCTCACCATCTCCGAACCGGGGCGGATCAGCGCCGATCAGACCGCGCCACCGGGGTACATGGTCCACACGATCAATGACGGTCGGATGAGCACGCGGTTTGTGGCTTTAGCCATCTCTGTTCCGCCGAATCGCTAGTAGATGCCATAGCGAACCGCCGTCTGGCGGCGTCGGTGGCTTGACGCCGACACCGTCACCTGGGCAAATATCACAGATGGTGATCATCGACACCTCGACAATACACCCGGTCTCGGCAATCACCATTTGCTCACTGTTTGGCGTAGGAGGGCGCGTGGACACCTGGAAACACGACCGCATCGGCTCAGCGGAGCGCGGCGAGAACCCGACCGTGCTGGCGCGGCTGCCGAGCGGTTTCGCGGTGCTGGGCGATAGCCAGTTCCTGCCCGGCTATTGCCTGCTCCTCCGCTTGCCCAAAGTCCGTGATCTCACCGATCTCCCGCTGGCCGCGCGCCTCGATTTCCTGCGCGATATGAGCCTGCTGGGTGAGGCGGTCACGCGCGTCTGCCGGCCGTGGCGAATCAACTACGAGATTTTTGGCAACACCGATCCGTTCCTACACGCCCATATCCTCCCACGCTACGCCTGGGAATCCGCCGACGCCTTCGCCCGTCCCGCCTACCTATATTCAGCGGAACACCGCAAAGCCCCAGAGGCCCAGTTCTCGGAAGGGCGACACGGCGAACTGAAGGCACAGATCACAGCCGCGCTGAGAGGATTGACCTGCGAGGCGGGAATCGGCGAATAATCGGTGCGCTCAGCCGCAGAAAGACGTGCCGCGGTGATATGCCGGCGCGGTCGCGCGTACAGTAGTCGTTGACCTTGTGACGATATGAGGAGCCGACCGCGATGCACCTGGACCTCAAAGCCGTGGCCGACCTCACCGCAGCGGAGCAGGATGCGCGCCGGGCGCTGACCCTGGCGGTCTACCCGCCGGGCGCACCGCCGACGGCGGGCGAAGAATTGACCTGGGCGGCACCGCAATGGGCGGTCATGGCTTGGGAAGGGGATCGGCTCGTCGCGCACGTCGGGATCGTGGTGCGCGACGCGACGCTCGATGGACGGGATGTCCGCATCGGCGGGATCGGCTCGGTGAAGACGCACCCGGCGGCGCGGGGGCGCGGCTATGCGGGGCGGGCGATCGGGCGGGCGGCGGAGTTCTTCGCCGCCGATCCGGCGCTGGCCTTCGCCCTGCTCGTCTGCCGGGAGCCGCTCGTGCCGTTCTACGGCAAACTCGGCTGGCAACCGTTCGGCGGGACGCTGCTGGTGGAACAGCCGGGCGGGACGGTGCCGTTCACGGCCAATGAGGTGATGACCTTGCCGGTCCACGCGAATGCGCCGCAGACGGGGACGCTCGATCTGCGCGGCCTGCCCTGGTAAATCGCGAGAGGCGTCACCATGCTCAGCCGAGGTGCGGCCGGTGGAGGCGACTGGGCGACCGCCCGCATCGCCGGATTCGGCGGTCGAGGTCAATGACGCAGCAGCTGCGGTCAGGTGGGCGGGCGGGCCCAGTTGCCGCCCGCGTGCACCAAACCATTGTGCAGGCGGTCTGCGCCCGACAATTCTCGCCGCGATCGGCACCCGCCCCACCACGACTCCCCTTAAAAGCACACCATCGATACCCCGGCGCGACACCTCCGGTCGGCACGCGTAGACCTACCGCGAGAGGTCGCCGCCCGTCACGATGAACTTTGCCGCAGTGGATCCTCAACGCAGGAGCGCACCAACCCCGGGTGCGTGGGTTTACGCTGCGATCACGAGCGGACGCCGACATGACGCGAAGATTGTACGTGCGGGGGATACGCGGAGCCGCGGGCTCATGGCGAGGTTAAATCACGGTAAAAGCGGCGGGCAAGCGCAAAAATGACGGCGAAAACCCCTTGCAATCCACGGGAGAGTCCGCTAGTATTGGCGCTGTTAGCACTCGTCGAGCGAGAGTGCTAATGTGGCCCGGTGGGGACCACGGTGGAGGTCGCTCGACTAAGGATAACAGATCGCAGTTGGAGGAGGTCAAGGAATCATGGCGCAGTCCGCTACCGCAACCAAACTTCGCCCGATGGGTGACCGTGTGGTCATCATGCCCGCTGCCCGCGAGGAGACCACCAAGATGGGGATCGTCCTCCCCGACACCAGCAAAGAGAAGCCGCAGCGCGGCGAGGTCATCGCCGTCGGACCGGGCCGCGTGGCTGACGATGGCAAGCGGATCGAATTGGAAGTGAAGGTCGGCGACACGGTCCTCTTCGCCAAGTACGCCGGTACGGAGTTCAAGCTTGAGGACGACGAGCTGCTGATCCTCAGCGAGAAGGACATCCTGGCCGTCATCAACGAGTAGGCGCAGTGGGCGAGTGGGCGAGTGGGCCGATGAGGGCTCATCGCCGTTACGGACGATCACTCGCCCGCCGAATCACTCGACCACTGGAACTACTGGACCACTAATAACTGGAGGGAACATACCGTGGCCAAGATTCTCGAGTTCAACGAAGATGCCCGCAAATCGCTGAAGGTCGGCATCGACACCCTGGCGAACGCCGTCAAGACGACCCTGGGGCCGAAGGGCCGCAACGTCGCCCTCGACAAGAAGTTCGGTGCCCCGACCGTCACCCACGACGGTGTGACCGTGGCCCGCGAGATCGAGCTGGCCGACCCGTTCGAGAACATGGGCGCGCAACTCCTCAAGGAAGCCGCCACCAAGACCAACGACGTCGCCGGTGATGGCACCACCACCGCGACCGTCCTGGCGCAGGCGATCGTCAACGAGGGCCTGAAGAACGTCGCCGCCGGCGCGAACCCGATGCTGTTGAAGCAGGGGATCGACCTGGCGACCGAGCGGATCGTCGCCCAGATCAAGGCGATGGCGACCGAGGTCCAGGGTCGCGACGAGATCGCCCAGGTCGCGACGATCTCCGCCGCCGACAAGGAGATCGGGAACCTGATCGCCGATGTCATGGAGAAGGTCGGCAAGGACGGCGTGATCACGGTCGAGCAGTCCCGGTCGGTCAACTTCGAGACCGAGTACACCGAGGGGATGCAGATCGACCGCGGCTACAACTCCGCCTATTTCGTCACCAACACCGAGCGGATGGTCGCCGAGCTCGAGGATCCGTTCATCCTGATCACCGACAAGAAGATCTCCGCGGTGCAGGACATCCTGCCGCTGCTCGAGAAGGCCCTGTCGATCACCAAGAACCTCGTCATCATCGCCGAGGATGTCGACGGTGAGGCGTTGCCGACCCTGGTCGTCAACAAGATGCGCGGCACCCTCAACGTCCTCGCCATCAAGGCCCCCGGTTTCGGCGACCGCCGCAAGGAGATGCTCCGCGACATCGCCATCCTGACCGGTGGGCAGGTCATCTCCGAGGAGATCGGCCGCCGCCTCGACACCGCGACCGTGCAGGACCTGGGCCGCGCCCGCCGCGTCACCTCGACCAAGGACGACACCACGATCGTCGAGGGTCGCGGCGACGACGCCGCCATCAAGGGCCGCATCGCCGAGATTCGCGCCCAGATCGAGACGACCACCAGCGACTTCGACCGCGAGAAGCTGCAGGAGCGCCTGGCGAAGCTGGCCGGTGGCGTCGCGGTCATCAAGGTCGGCGCCGCGACCGAGACCGAGCAGAAGGAGAAGCAGCACCGCGTCGAGGACGCTCTGTCTGCCACCCGCGCCGCGATCGAGGAAGGGATCGTCCCGGGCGGCGGTGTCGCCCTGATCAACGCCCTCAAGGGCCACGACGGCCTCGAGGCCGAGGGCGACATCAAGACCGGCATCGCGATCATGCGCCGCGCCCTCGAAGAGCCGCTGCGCGGGATCGCCGCCAACGCGGGCCAGGACGGCGCGGTCGTCATCGCCAACGTGCGCCGGATGCAGGCCGAAGGCAACAACACCGCCGGTTACGACGTGATCGGCAACGATTACGGCGACATGCTGGCGAAGGGGATCATCGACCCGGCCAAGGTCACCCGCTCGGCGGTCGAGAACGCCGCCTCCATCGCGGGGATGATCCTCACCACCGACGCCCTGATCGCCGACAAGCCGGAGCCGGCCCCGGCCGGCGGCGGGATGCCCGGCGGCATGCCCGGCGGCATGGGCGGCATGGACTACTAACCCCACGGCGCACCATCCCATGCGGCAGAGGGGGGCGGGGCATCTGCCCCGCCCCCCTCTGCCGCAACCCAGGCGCGGTCACGGGGCGGTGGTGCCCGCCTCACCCTCGAATCGCGAGATCGTCGGGGGGCGCTATAGGCCCGCTTGGTGACGGTAGTGATCCCCGGGCGCCGAGCCGAGGCGGGCGTCACGCGTGGTGCGATGAGGTCGTCGAGCTGCCGCTGCTCGTCCAGGGCGCTGCCGATGCGATTGTCGGCGACGATCCCGTGAGGATCGCGGGAGGCCGCAGGCAGCACGACGCGCGAATCGCGGCGTCACGATCGCGCGGGAGGATGAGAGGGACGCCTCGGCTGGCCACGCCAACCACGCTTCGCGGCGAGGCCCGCCACCGGTGGTATCTATCCTGCGCGTGATGGGGGCGTTACCGGCGTTCGCCGCTCGCGCGAGGAGGGAACGATGCACCCGTCGGACGACGATCGCACCTTCGCCGAGGTCGCCGCGCGCTTCGTCGCCTGGCGGGCGGGGCAGCCCCGCCCGATCGAGCGCGCGTGGGAGCGGGCCGGGTTCCATGTGCTCGTGGGGCCGTTCGACACCCCCACGCTCGTCGTCCCGACCGCCGCGCATGGGGCGCGCGGGGCGCTGCCGTTCGCGTGCCTGCCCGCCCGGGCCGAGCAGGACGCCGCGCTCCGGGCGGCGATGCTCGATGAAGTTGGAGCGCAGCTGGGGTCCCGGCCGGCGTGGGCGGCGTATGCCGAACGGCTACGGCTCGCCCTGGCGATCGCCGAGGCCGAGTAGGGGCGAGCGATGACGAGCGCGGCGGCGCATCGCCGCGACGCGGACGGGCACCGCACGGCGCGCTGCGCGGACGCTGTGTGGCCGGTAAGCCGGTTCGCAGCGGTCATGCGGTTAGCATATAGGCGTGATGGAGGCCGCAGAGGATCGGGGTGACCCTCACGTGGTCGCTCGCCGTGTGGAGCGCCGCGCGTGCCTCAGCTGCTGCAGGGCGCCGCTGCGCCAGGCCCTGGTGCGGCCGGTTGCGGTTGCGATGGCGCCCGTACGCGCGGAGAACACGTCGCGGGCGCGCCTCGCCAGGGGTCGGGGGGTGGTCGAGGCATGCCCGCCGCACACCCCCGAGGAACCGTTCGCGGACGGCGTGCCGCCCGGGAACGCGGTACGCCGTGCGCCGTTCCACAATACCGCCCGCCGCCGCCGGGCGAAGGAGCGCGTAGCGACCGAATCGGACAGCGGCTACGGCGCGGCGGACGCGAGAGCGCGGGCCGGCGCAGGGATACCGCCCCTCCCCTCGGATGGACTTCTCGGCCAGCATCGCCGCCATCATCGACCGCTGGGCCGGCGGTTTCCTCCATCGAAGGCTTGATTCCGGCACTCTTGCGGCCGGGCTATTAGGGAATGCTAGCGGATGGGGTAAACGGCCAGCATAGGGGCCAGGACCCATGCGGGACGAGGTTCCCGCATGTTACGCGGTGTGTGCGCCGTTCTTCATCAAGATCGGGACACGCCGGGTCCACTTCGCCGGCTGCACGGCCCACCCGACCGCCGCCCGGGTCACGCGACAGGCGCGCAACCTCACCTGGACGCCCCAAGCGGCCGACCAGCCCGTGTGCTACC
>DATCMP010000172.1:0-3304 GCA_036563365.1 Thermomicrobiales bacterium | reverse complement strand
GCACGCCCGATCCGACTCTCCATCATCTCGCGAATCGTGAATGAGGCGGTGGCAACCTCCAACCCATATGACGTCACCCAGGCACCGAACTCCGCGCCGACGAAGAGCCGCACGCGGTAGCCACGTGCCTGAAGCCCCAAGCCCAGAGCGATGGCGGGTTGCACATCGCCCCGCGTACCGACGGCGAGGATGACGATTAACACCGGTTCACCACCACGCCTCAGTACCAGAGCGACTTATCGGCGACGTTGACCAGCGGTTGACCGGCGACGAATCGACGCACATTTTCCAGCACGACGCGCAGTCGGCGCTCCTCGATGTGCGGCCCGTAGCCCGCGCTGTGCGGCGTGATCGTGACATTCTCCATCGCCCATAGCGGGCTCTCGGCGGGCAGCGGCTCGGTTTCGAAAACGTCCAGACCGGCCCCGCCGATCCAGCCCTCACCGAGCGCACGTTCCAACGCGGCGAGGCGCACGATCTTGCCGCGACCGATATTGATAAAGTAGGCGGTCGGCTTCATCAACCGGAACATCGCCTCATCGAAGAGGCCGGTCGTCTCCGGCGTCTGCGGGGCGCAGATGATCACCGCATCGGCGTTCGGCAGCAGCGCGGTCAACTGCTCGGGTCGATACAGCTCCGCAACGTCCGGCGGCGCGGTCGTCACCTTCGGATCAACGCCGATGATCGTCGGGCCGAACGGGGCGAGACGACGCGTCACCTCGGCCCCGATCCCGCCGAGCCCCAGCACCAGGATCGCCATCTCGCCCGGATCGAGCACCTTCACCGCGTCCCACTCCGCCCACTCGCGCGCCACTTGGCGACGGATCAGGCGCGGCAGATCACGGCAGTACCCGAGCAGCAAGGCAAGCACATGGGTAGAGATATGGTCGTTCTGGATGTCGCGCATCTTCGTCAGGACGACATCGCTCGCGGCGAGATCGGGGAAGACGACACTCTCCAGGCTGATCGTCGGCGACTGATTCCAGCGCAGGCGCGGCGCATGTTCCAGCAGTTCCGGCGTCAGCCTCCCGATCCACCCCTCCGCCTGCGGGGCCGCCTCCCGCGCCGCCGCCTCGTTCGTCGGCGCGACGACCTCCATCGTGCCCGCCGCCTCGCGAATCGCGGCCACTTCGTCCTGCGGCATTTCCGGCCAGATCACCAGCGTCACAACCCCTCCTCAACGTAACGAACTTGTCTCAGATCGAGGCACCCCCGGCGGTGTGGCCGAGATCGCGTGCCGTTACGGCGCATACCGCTAACCGATACGTCTGAACTTCTGCAGCGCGTGGCAGCCTGCTGGCACATGCCCCGGCTTGACGCCGAACGTCCAGGCGACCTCACCGACGTAGACATCACCATGCGAATCGACGCAGATATCGTGCGGCGCGACGAAGCTCCCAGGCGCGCAGCGGCCGGGGCCGCCCCAGCGTGCGAGGATATTGCCATCGAGATCGAGCACGCTGGCACGCCCAGGATGATCATCGGGGATCAGGCCGTGCAGCATCGAGGTCTCGCCGGCGCGTCGCCAGAGTTCGGACACGTAGACGCGACCATCGGACCCGAAGGCGACGTTCGTCGGGCGCTGCACCTGTCGCCACTCGGTCAGATACGCACCGTCCGGCGCGAAGATCTGAATCCGGTCGTTCTCGCGATCGGCCACAAAGACCCGACCATCGGGCGCGACCGCCACACCATGCGAGAGGTTGAACTGCCCAGGCCCATTCCCCGGCTCGCCCCACGACCCGAGCAATTCGCCCGCCGCGGAGAAGCGGTGGACACGCGCGTTACCGTAACCATCGGAGACGTAGAGCTCGCCATTCGGCGCGACCGCGACATTGGTCGGACGGTTAAAGGGCGGGCCGCCGCGCACGATACTCGCCAACGATTGCCCATCGTAGCCGGTGTCGGACGCGACGCCCTTGTTGCCGAGGGTCAGCAGCAGTTCGCCAGTGGGCGTGAATTTGTAAACGACCTCCGCGCCCTCATCGACAATGAAGACACTGTCATCGGGCGCGATCGTCAAGCCGTGGGTACGCTCGGTGAATAGACCCTCGCCCCAGGAACCGACGAAGGTGCCGTCACGCTCGTAGATCAGCACGCGCGGCTGCTGGCGACCGAGCAAGAAGAGCCGGTCGCGTGAGTCAACCGCAATCCCCACCACATCCAGGTGCGTGTAGCCATCCGGTAACTGTTCCCAATCCGCGATGACCTCGTAACGCAGGGTATCCATCGGCGCTCTCCTTCGTCGATCCGGTTCCGCGGGGCGCACCCACCATGCGTTCCACGGTGCGCGCATCATAGCATGTGCGCCACCGATCCCCTGGGAGCGCCGTCACACGACAGCGGTCAACCTATCTTACCGCCCGCCTGTGCCCCCTCCGCTGCGCCTTGACACCAGCACGAATCACGATAGAGTGGTAGTTCCAACGGCACGACGCTGACAGCGACAAGAGACAGGGGCGAGAGGAGGTCACAGCGATGGCGGTGACGGTTCGCGCGGGGCAGATCGATACCCTGCGTGCGGAGCGAATGGCCGGTTCGGCGGCGTTACACGCGCGGGCGCGCAACGTCTTCCCCGATGGCGTGACCCACGACGGACGCTATATGGAGCCGTTCGCGATCTACTGCACTCACGCTCAGGGGCCGCGCAAGTGGGATGTCGATGGCAATGAATTTATCGATTATTTCGGTGGTCACGGCGCGTTGCTGCTCGGGCACTCGCACCCGGCGATCGTGGAGGCGCTGGCGCGGCAAGCGGCGCGTGGCACGCACCTCGGTGCCTCGCACGAGGCGGAAGTGCGCTGGGGCGAACTGGTGCAGGAGCTCGTCCCTTCGGCCCGTGGCGGGCTGGTAAAGTTCACCTCATCCGGCACCGAAGCGACGATGCTGGCGCTACGGCTCGCTCGCGCCCACACCGGCAAAGAGGTCATTGTCAAAGCGAACGGTGCCTTCCACGGCTGGCACGATTACGCGACGATGGCGATGGTGCCGCCGTATAACGAGCCGAACTCGGCGGGGATCCCGCACGGCGTGCAGGAAAGTGTCGCCCACGTTCCGCCCGGCGACATCGCCGCCTTGCAAGCACTCCTCGACAGCCGCGACGACATCGCCGCCGTGATCGTGATCGCCGATGGGGCTGGCACCGAATACCTACAAGCGGTGCGCGACCTCACGACGGCCCACGGCGTTCTGCTGATCTTCGATGAGGTGGTGACCGGCTTCCGTTACGCCCCAGGCGGCGCGCAGGAGTATTACGGCGTCACGCCCGACCTGACGACGCTGGCAAAGATCCTCGCGGGTGGCT
>DATCMP010000199.1:0-2017 GCA_036563365.1 Thermomicrobiales bacterium | reverse complement strand
TGGAGCGGCTCGACAACGATCTGGCCCGGCGACTCGCGCCGCCGCCCCGCACGGAGTCGGGCTACATCATCCGCATGGGGCGGGCGACGGCGCGGTTCCTCTCCGCCGCGCCGACCGCGAACGTGCGCGGCGAGACGGCCTCGCTCCTGCTGGTCTGCAACGAGGCGCAGGATGTCGACCCCGAACGCTGGGACGCGGTCTTCGACCCGATGGCCGCCGCGACGAATGCGACGACCGTCTTCAGCGGCACCGTCTGGTCCGATCGGACCTTGCTGGCGCGGCAGATGCGCCACCTGCGCGCCCTCGAACGGGCCGATGGGCGGCGGCGGGTCTTCCTGGTGCCATGGACGCGCGTGGCCGAGGATCTGCCCGCCTATGGCGAGCGGGTGCGGTCGCGGATCGCGCAGTTCGGGCGGGATCACCCGTTCATCAGGACGGAATATGAGCTCCAGGAGTTGGCGGGGGCGGGCGGCCTATTCGGAGAAGCGCGGCGGGCGCAACTCCGGGGTACGCACGCGCGGCAACGCGGGCCGCTACCGGGGCGGATCTACGCCCTGCTGATCGATGTTGCCGGGGAGGACGAGACGAACGCGGGGTTGGTCGATGATGGCGTGGAGAGCCGCGGGCAGGGGACGCGCCGCGACTCGACGGCCCTGACGGTCGTGGAGGTGACTCCCGGCGTTGGCGGCGGGCTGCCGAGCTATCGGGTGGTCGATCGGCGTCTGTGGACCGGCACCCGTCACACCGCCCTGCACGCGACGATCGTCGATTTGGCGCGCGGGGTCTGGCTGGCGCGGCGGGTGGTGATCGATGCCACCGGCGTCGGAGCCGGGCTGACCTCCTGGCTCACCGCCGCGCTGCCGGGGCTCGTGATCCCCTGGATCTTCACCGCACCCTCGAAGAGCGACCTCGGCTGGCGGCTGCTGGCGGCGATCGATGGCGGGCGTTTGAAAGAGTACGCCGAGGATGGCGCGGAGGAGACGCGGCTCTTCTGGCGGCAACTCGACGCTTGCACCTACGAGGTACGCCCCGGACCCGGCAAACTCCTCGCCTGGGACGTGGAAGACCCGCGGGTTCACGACGATCTGCTGCTCAGCCTCGCCCTCGTCGGCGCGCTCGATGCCCTGGACTGGCGACCACGGGTGGCGAAGGGGACGGGGTAAGTACGAAATACGAAATACGAAGTACGAACTGGTACGAACTGGGGACGGGAAGGGCACACAGCTTGCCTTGCTTCCGCGCCCCCTACTCCGTACTTCGTCGTTCGTCGTTCGTACTTTACGGCACCAGTTCCGGTCCCTTATCGACGAATTTCTTGTAGAAGCGGGTGGTGATGTCCTTGTCAACCGAATCGAGCTTCTGTTCGTAGCCCCAGGCCAACAGCGTGATCTTGGCGTCGCCATCGGTGGCGGGTTTGCTGTAGGGTGTCGCGACGAACTTGACGTTGCCGAACTGGCTCTCCGGCAGGCGCTTATTGATCTCTTCGAGTTGGTTGAAGATCGCGTCGCAATCCGTGGTGCATTTCACCGCCGCGACGATGTAGCCGTGTTCGAGGCTATGGACCCAGAAGCCTTCTTGCACCTCCTGGCGATAAATGCCGGGTGGCTGCGCGGTCGGGTAATGCTTGCCGGAGGAGGGGGGGAGGTGGTTGAACGTCAGCGTTTCGCCGACATTGACGTGGCCCTGTCCCTCGTTGGCGACCGGCGTGCCGATCCCCTGGTTGATATATGCTTCCCGACCGAAATAGCCCAGCACCAGGAGGGCAACCACGACGCCACCCGCGATGAGGAGCAGGTTGCGGCGCTGCTTCTTCTGTTGCATCGCCTTTGCCTCGGCGGCGCGCTGGAGGCGACGCTCGGCGGCGGTCATCCTCTCGTTCACTGCAGCTGTTTCTTGCGCCTTGCCGCTGACGACTTTCGTTGTGGGACGGGGCTTTTTTGTCTGCGCCATCGGCGTTAACTATCTCCTTGTAGCACGATATATGACGATGAATTAGACAATGCATGCTCGACACTTC
>DATCMP010000198.1:0-7935 GCA_036563365.1 Thermomicrobiales bacterium | reverse complement strand
GCCGTGTCGACGGCGTCGCGCGCGGAAGGATGGAAACGCCAGAAGTTGTGGTACGGCTGGCCGGTCTGCGCTGCGGACCATTCGCGGTCGTAGGCCGCCGCTAAGGCTGCTTGGTCTCGACGTTCGCCAATGGTTCGGCCTGGGTGGTGATCGTCTTCGCCCACGCGGCGCGGTCGTCGATCGTCGCGGCCCACGGGCTGCTCCCTCCATTGCTCATCGTTTGGCGATGCTGCGCCCGCAGGCGACGCACCTCGGGCCGGAAGCGCCGCAGCTGTCGCCAGTACTCGATTGTGTCGGGGATGATCCGCACGGTCGTCGGCACCTCGTTGCGCTTAACGAAGACGGCGGGCAATTCCACAATCCGCAACCCGGCGAAATAGGCCCGTGCCATCACCTCCGTATCCCAGAACCAGCCGGGATTGTGCGACTGGTCGAGGATCGGCAGGATCCGCTCACGGTCGAAGAACTTGAAGCCGGCCTCGGTGTCGCGCAGCGGCAGCCCGAGTTGGCCGCGCACCAGCCGCGAATAGCCCTTGCTGAGGATCTCGCGATGCAGTAACGCGAGATTGGGCAGGTAGATCCGCCAGGCGCAGACCACCTCGGCCCCGGCACGGATCGCCTCGACCGCGGGGGGGATATAACGCGCCGGAACTTCCAGATCGATGTCGAGGAAGCCGACGATCCGGCCCCGCGCCGCGCGCATCCCGTCGGTGGCGGTGCGCCCGCGCCCGGTGTTGCGCGCGTGGCGGATGAGGCGCAGGCGGCTATCGGCGGCGCAGAGCCGCTCGGCCCGCGCGACGGTGTCATCCTTGCTGACGTCATCGACGAAGATGATCTCCCAGGCGAGTCGCGTCGCCTCCAGAACGCGCACGATCTCCGCCGTGCTCTCCTCAATCACGACCCGCTCGTTATAGCAGGGCAAGACCACGCTTAGATCGAGCGTCGCCGCTTCGTGACCGTTGAACTGCTCGTTGCTCTCGCCGTTCCTCACTGCTCCCCAATGCTCTCTACGGACTACGAACTACAGACTAGGGAGTATCCGACTCCCGACCCTTGCCTTCTAACTCATCTCGGTCGGGCCGCGATGATCGTCTGGGGTGTGTAGCCGGTGTCGAAGCTGTCGTGGCGTTCCACGGTGAAGAACTCTTCGACGAGCGCTAGTTGCGTGGCAAGTGGCCGCAGGTGTTCGCCTCGGTCCCGGTCGAGGAAGAAGCGCTGCACCGGTCGGGCGTCATCACCGACCATATCGATCAGCACTAGCCGCCCACCGCAGCGCAGAACGCGCGCCACCTCGGCTAGGATGCCGCGCGCCATTTCGTCCGGGAAATGATGCAGGCTGTTCACGAAGAGTGCCCGCTCGAAGCTGCCCTCGGGCAAGTGGAGACGCGTCGCATCGACCGCCTCGAAGCTACGCCCCGCCACTCCCCCCCAACGTTCTTGGGCGTAGGCGATGTACTGCTCGTTCAGGTCTACACCGAGATAACTGGCGATCCCCGTTTCTTGTGGCGAGAAGAGCGGCGCAAACTCGCCGGTGCCGCAGCAGACATCGAGCAGTCGATCACCCGGTCGCGCGCCGAGCCAGGCTTGCGCCCAACGCTTGGTTGCGCGCTGCCCACCCGAGATGAGCAACTGACTGAGGTTGAACAGGGCGGGGTGATCGAGCAGCGCTCGCAGGCGCTCGTTACGCAGCGGATCAAAGCCGGGGCTGGTCTTCACGGTCCCTTCGGCCATCGCTCAGCGCCGGTGTGTTTGCATGATGTCGGTCACGGCGGCGATCACATCGTCCACATCCGTCTCGACCATCGCCGGCGAGAGCGGGAGGGAGACCGTGCGTTCGGCAACCCACTCCGCATTCGGCAGGCTGCCGCGTGCGTAGCCGTATCGTTCGCGGTAATAGCCCTGGAGGTGCAGCGCATCGTAATGGATCCCACTGCCGATATTGCGCGCTTGCAGGGCGTCGATGAACCCGTTGCGATTGATGTTGAGCACGTCGAGATCGATCAGGATCGGGTAGAGATGCCAGGCGTGGCGGTCGCCTGCGTCCAGCGGTTCAAGGGCGGGGATCGTCAGGCCGGGGACTTCGGCCAGTCCCTCGTTGTAGAGGGCGACCAGCCGTTCGCGGATCGCCCAATTCTCCTCGACCCGCCGCAACTGCCCCAGCCCCAGGGCGGCGGTCAGATCGAGCATGTTGTACTTGAAGCCGGGCTCGACCAACTCGTAGGGCGTGAAGCCCTCGGACGAATACCGCTTCCAGGCATCTTTGCTGATCCCGTGGAGGCGCAGGCGGCGGGCGTGATCGGCCGCCGCATCGTCATCGGTGGTCAGCATCCCCCCTTCGCCGGTGGTGACATTCTTGTTGGCGTAGAAGCTGAAGGCGGTGAAGTGGCCGATCGTGCCGACATGGCGACCGCGATAGACCGTCTCGACGGCATGTGCCGCATCCTCGATGATCGCGAGGTTGTGCTGCCGCGCCAGGTCGAGCAGGGGATCCATCGGGGCCGGGCGACCGAGCATGTGGACCGGCACGATCGCCTTGGTGCGCGGGGTGATCTTCTCCGCTACGCGCGCCGGATCGAGAATTTGTGTGCGCCGGTCGATGTCGGCGAAGATCGGCGTCGCGCCGGTATGCTCGATCACGTTGGCGGTGGCGGCGAAGGTGAGCGGGGTGGTGATGACCTCATCGCCGGGGCCGACCTTGGCGGTGAGTAACGCGAGGTGGAGCGCGGCGGTGCAGGAGTTGACCGCGATCGCGTGTTTCGCCCCGGTATAGGCGGCGAAATCGCGCTCGAATTGGATCGTGCGCGGCCCCATGCCGATCCAACCGGAGCGTAACGTCGCCACGACCTCGGCGATATCCTCTTCCTCGATACGAGGCTTGCCGAAAACCAGGAATTCCGACCTCATGCTGACCGCCGATCCACTGATACGTGACGAATGACGAGTGCCCTTTAATGGGCCAACGGGCGATCCGGCGTACGCTGTCCTGGCCGCCGATCATTCCCTTGAACGAATGCGCCGGGACTATAGCACAGGCGTAGGCGTGGTTGCTAGCGCGTCGCTGCCGACCGCCATCGATCCATCCCTACTAGTGACGGGTAATCATGATACGGAAATACCAGAGCGCGAGCGCGATCCAGGTGATGTGCGCGAGATAAACTCCCAATACTGCCGTGCCCAATTTGGTGGATACGTTAGAGAGGGCCGCGCTCGCCGGGCGTAACCGGGAGCCAAGCGGATCGGTTTGCCTGCTCCACCAGCGCAGGATCGCGTCGCAGGCGATCCCGGCGCAGATGGCGATGACCGGAACGGTGAACCACAATTCCTTGTCGACCATGTCGATCCTGCTACCGACAACGAAGAAGAGGGCGAAGACGGCGAACCAGGCGGTCAGGAGTGGGCCGGCGAGGCGATCGTGTTTGCCGCGCAGTAGATCCGCCGCGCCGAGCGGAGCGAGGATGAGCGAGACGAGCACGCCGTAATACCAGAGTCGTCCGAGATATTTCAGCGCGTAGACACCGAACGGATCGCGCTCGATCCCCAACGACTCGCCCTGGCTGAGGCCGCTCCTGAAGGCCGGGAGGGTTTCGGTCAGCAACGGCCCGACGTATTGGACATAATATCCGAAGAAGGCGATTAGTGAGGCACCGATGAGGACGCCACCGAGCGGGAGGAGTTGTCGCCGCTCGGCACTGTTACCATGCCACGCTAGGATCGCCAGCAGCAGTACCAGCAACAGCCCGATGAAGACAGCGGTGACGGTGTAGAGGAGCATCGTCACGGTGAGCAGCGCGAGCAGGCTGACGAAGACCCACGGGCGGCGCAGGTCGTGGAAGCGCGCGGCGAGGACGACCAGGAAGAGGAGCGTCGTCCACTGGCTGGTCGTCGTCGGGTAGTTCCCCCAGGAGTGGAGGAGGAAGGTCGAGGCGGTCATCGCCATCACGAAGGCGGCGATCAGCCCACCCCGCGCGCTGGCCCCCAGGTGACGCGCGAGGAAGAAGATCAGCAACGGGCGACTGCAATCGAGCAGGCCGCTCCAGAGGTTGATCGAGAGGTCGCGCCCGAGTGGCCCAAGGTAGAACGGCAGGCCGAAAACATAGAGGAAGGGCGGGTAGGGGATTTGGCCCTGGATCCCCCATTGCCCCGGAATCTCGGAGATCCCCCCGGCGGCGGGGCGGTAGAGTTCGAGGAAACGTCCGCGCAAGACCTTCTCGAAGTTCTGATTATGCCAGGGCTGGTCGATGATGAAGAGTTGCGGGTAGAGGATCCCCCCGAGCTTCAGGATGAGCGCGGCGAAGGTGATTAGCTGCAGTATCCGCCAGTCGCGCGGTGCGATCGTCACGCCGCCCCGGGCGAATAGGCGTGGCACAACCAGATCGGTGAGCACGAGCAGAGCATAGGTGAGGACCAACAGGAACGCGAGACGCGGCGCGAAGAGGGCAAAATCGAGCCGCTGCAAGGCGATCCCCGCCGCGCCGAGGAGCAAGCTCACGAATGCCGCCCCTGCCGCCCACGGCGTGCGTAGGCCGAGCCGCCGCAGCAAGAAGTAGAGCGCCGGGGCGATCACGAACCAGGCGATCAGCGGGCGCAGCGGCGGTTTGACCACCCCGCCATTAACCTCGACCGCGCTCACCTCCGCGATCCGCGGTCCGAATGGCACCGTGCTGGTGCCCTTACCTTTGACCTGCTGCGCCTCACTAATCAGATCGACGGTGAGGTCGCCGTAGGAATACTGTGCCGCTTGCAAAGGAAAGCTGTACTGATTGACTCCCGCGCGCGGCGTGAACTGGCCGAGCGCGATCCCGTTGACGACCACTTGCACCGGCTTGCCCTCCCCGTCAGGGCGGGGTGCAGCGATGATGAGGAGTACGGAGGCCCGAGCGCCAACGCCGGGCAACAAAACGCGCGACCGATCGGTTGCATAACGCCAAGTCGTTAATGTATCTGGGCTCGTCTCGCGCTCCTGGAAATTGCGGACATAGGGGGCGTCGTAGCCGCCACCGATACGGACTCCCGCTCCACCGCCGATCTGGTAGGCCAGCGTCACCATGATGAGGGCGAAAACGGCGAGGAGATAGGGGTAGACGCTGCGGAACGCCGTCCCGACCAGCGCGAGCTCGCCGCGCGGAGTCCAGGCGACGGTATTGTTGCTGCGCTGGCTCGGTACGTTCGCTTCGGCGATAGCCAACTGTGATTGCCTCCGTGAGGATGGTTAGCGACTAATCCGCTACATCGATCACCGGCGTGGTGGTACCGTCGAGATCGCTATTCGCGGGCGCGCCCTTAATCGCCGGAAGTGTAGCATACGGCTTCCGACCCGTTGATGAAACGCGGAGCGAGCCGGGGGGTTGCGCCGTTCAGGAAGGGACATCCACCTTTTCATACAGATCGGCCAGGGCCAGGGTGCAATCGATGGAGGTGAGATGAACCGTTGCGGTGGGGCCGTCATGCTCCGTCAGCAGCCAGTTGATCTCGCCGTGCCGCACGAACTGGTCGATATGGTAAGCGTCCTGGGAAATGAGCAAATATTCCTTCAATGAGCGGAGTCCACGATAATGCTGGAATTTTTTCCCGCGATCGTAGCCCTCGGTCGAGGGTGAGAGTACTTCGATGATAACGGTTGGATTCAGCAGCGTGTTCGTATCTTCTTCAAAGAAGAGTGGCTCCCCGCACACGACGGTGAGGTCGGGGTAGGTGTAGAGGCCGCTTGCCCCGACCTTGACCCGCATGTCGTTGGCAAAGAGATCGCAGGGCCGATGCCGTAACTGCGCGTAGAGTGCGAACGATGTGCTTGTCACGATCCGATTATGATCTTTACTTGCCCCGACCATCGCGACGATCTCGCCCGCGAGGTATTCGTGCCGGACTTCGCTCTCGCGTTCGAGCCGCAGATACTCCTCCTCGGAAAGGCCGGGTTTCGGTTGTGCCGCCATCGTTCGCTCCTGCATAGCAGTGATCGCCATGGTCGATGATGCGGGGAAGTATAGCGGCTGTAGGTTTGGGGAACGATCAATGCCTCGCCGCTCGTTCGGTTGTGGCACGTTCCCAATGATCTTTCGGCCATTGACAGTTATGGCGCTTCGGTTCTATCCTCTTGCGTAACAGCGATGACGGGGACGAGTACGTCGGGGCAAGTACACGTTAGCGAACTGCGTGCGGTGCGAGGCAGTCATGTACTCCCAGGCCGAAGACACCCCCGAGCTATCGCCTGAACGGCGGCATTGTCGCCCGGTAGGAGCGATCGGGTGCGCCCGTTAGCGCGCGGGAGTGCGTATGCACTCCACAAGGCCGTCCCCGCGAGGGGATGGTGAATGAAGGTGGCACCACGAAGCCCGCAACGGCCTCGTCCTTCCCGGGACGGGGTTTTTTTGTGTCTGCCGATCAGCCGTCGGCTCCCTCCCGGTGATCAAGACGGCTGATCAGAAGGAGGCACAGCGGAGGGCGACGTGGAGCGAATCAGGACGATCGAGGCGGCGAGCCATGTAGGCGAAGCGGTACGGTTGCAAGGCTGGCTGCACCAGTTCCGCGAGTTGGGCAAGGTCAATTTCCTCATCCTGCGCGACGGGTGGGGTACCTTTCAGGCGTTTGTAGATGATCCAGCAACCTTGGCAAAACTGCGCGCGACCGGCGTCGAGTCGATCATCGAGGTGCATGGCCGGGTGATGGCCGAGCCGCAGGCTCCCGGCGGGGTCGAGCTGCACGAGACGCGCGTGACCATCCTCGAACCGGTGACTGAACCGCCGCCGATCGAGGTCAACAAGCGTGAATTGCGCGCGGCGCTGGACACCTACCTCGATCACGCGGTCATCGGGCTGCGGCACCCGAAGCGCCGGGCGATCCTGCGGATCGAGGCGGCGATGATCGCCGGGTTCCGGGCGCATCTGCGCGCCGAGGGTTGCACCGAGATCAATACCCCGAAGATTTTAGGAACCGCCACCGAGGGCGGGGCGAACGTTTTTACCGTCGACTATTTCGATCGCAAGGCATTTCTGTCGCAGTCGCCGCAACTCTACAAGCAGATGGCGGTCGGCTTTTTCGAGCGCGTCTTCGAGGTCGGCCCGGTTTTCCGCGCGGAGCCGCACGCGACGACCCGCCACCTCGCCTCGTATGTCAGCCTCGATGCGGAGTTCGGTTTTATCGAGGACCATCACACGGTCATGGCGTACCTGACCGAGACGATCCGCGCGATGGTCGAGGCGGCGCGTGGCCTGCCTGGCGATCTGGCGCTTGCGGGTGCCGATGTGCCGGACGTGCCGATCACAATCCCGGCGATCTATTTCCCCGAGGCGCAGGAGCTCATCTTCGCGCGTCACGGCATCGACTGTCGCGGCGAGCCCGACCTCGCCCCGGAACACGAGCGCCTACTCGGTGCCTGGGCGAAGGAGGCGTACGGCTCGGACTTCCTCTTCGTCACCGGGTATCCGATGGCGAAGCGCCCGTTTTATACCCACCCGAACCCGGACGACCCGCGCTACTCGAATGGCTTCGATCTGCTCTTTCGCGGGTTGGAGCTCGTCACCGGCGGGCAACGGCTCCACCGCCACGCCGACTACCTCGCCGCACTCGCCGCGCGGGGGATGTCGCCGGAACCGTTCGCGGAATACCTCAAGGCGTTTCGGTATGGGATGCCGAAGCACGGTGGCTTCGCGATCGGCTGCGAGCGTTTCCTGATGCAGCTTCTCGGACTGCCGAATGTCCGCCTTGCGGCGATCTTCCCGAGGGACCTGAATCGGCTAGCGCCTTGAGCAAGTGGGCGTAGTCGGCCAGTGGGCCAGTGGGCCAGAAGGGTACGGGGACAGGCTATCGACTATAGCACTCCCCCAAACTCACTCGCCCACTGGCCCACTCGCCCACTGGCCCACTCGCTCGTACACCCCCAGCAGTTGCGCCGCGCCGAGCTCCCAACGATAGCGCGTGAGGACATCGGCGCGAGCCCGT
>DATCMP010000171.1:0-4167 GCA_036563365.1 Thermomicrobiales bacterium | reverse complement strand
GGTAGCCTGCCACCCGATGACCGCGCCGCGATGGGCGACCTCCTGCGCCGGGCCGCGCTGGTAATCTCGCTCAGCAGTTTCGAATCGCAGGGAATCGGGATCGGCGAGGCGATCGCCCTGGGTCGCCCGGCGCTCGTCACCAACGCGACCGCGCTCGCCGAGCTGGTCGAGCGCGGCCTGGCCCACGGCGCGCCCCCCGACAGCACGCCGGAAGAGACGGCGCGGGCGATCCAACGGGCGCTCGAAGTGCCGCTGCTGCGTGCACACAATGTGGCGCTGCCGACCTGGGACGATTGCGCCGCCGACCTCGCGGCCCTCTACCGACGCGAGGTCGGGATGCTCCGCCGGGCGAGAGGATAAAACGATGCAGATCATGATGCTCACCGACCTCTACCCCCCGGTCATCGGCGGGCTCGAGATCCACGTTCGCAATCTCAGCGCCGGTCTCGTCGCCCTCGGCCATACCGTCGCGGTGGTGACGCTCGCCCAGCCGGACGCGCCACCGTTCGAGGTCGATGAGCGGGGGGTCCGCATCTACCGGATCAGCGGCACCGTGCAGCGCGCGGCCGGGTTGTTCAGCGATGCCGGTCGACGCTTCGCGCCGCCGTTCCCGGACCCCGAGGCGTTGCTGGCGATCAAGCGGATCATCGCGGTCGAGCGACCGACGATCATCCACGCCCATAACTGGCTGGTCCATTCGCTCCTGCCGCTAAAACGGTGGAGCAAGGCCAGATTGGTCGTCAGCCTGCACGATTACAGCCTCGCCTGCGCGCGGAAAGACCTGACCTATCGCGGCGCGCCGTGCGACGGCCCGAACCTCGGCAAGTGCCTGGCCTGCGGGGCGGCCCATTACGGCCCGCTGAAGGGCTACGGCACAGTCCTGGCGCAGCGGGCGGCGAGCGCCGCCGAGCGTGCGCTGGTGGACTACTTCCTGCCGGTGAGCGAGGCGGTCGCGCGCGGCAACGGCCTGACGACCGGTCGTCGGCGTTATCAGGTCGTCCCCAATTTTATCCCCGACGAGGCGGCGACCGAGGAGCAAAACGCCGACGACTACCTGGCGCAGTTGCCGACTGGCCCGTTCCTCCTCTTCGTCGGGGCGCTGATCCCGGCCAAGGGGATCGAGGTGCTGCTCGACGCCTACGCCGGCCTGACCGCCGCCCCGCCGCTGGTCCTGATCGGCGCGACGTGGCCGGGGTCGCCGACGACCTTCCCCCCGAACGTCATCGCCCTCCGCGATTGGCCGCACCACGCGGTCATGGCGGCGTGGCGGCGCAGCCTGCTCGGGCTGGTCCCGTCGATCTGGGGCGAGCCCTGCCCGACCGTGGCGTTAGAGGCGATGGCGGCGGGGAAACCGCTGATCGCCTCGCGGATCGGCGGGTTGACCACGATCGTCGCGGAGGGCGAAACCGGCCTGCTCGTCGCGCCTGGCGACGTCGCCGCGTGGCGTGCCGCGATCCGGACGCTGCTGACCGACCCGGATCGCGCGGCACGCCTCGGCGAGGCCGGACGCGAACGTGTCCACCACCAATTCGTCGCCAGCGCCGTGATCCCGCAGATCGCCGGGATCTATCAGCAACTGCTCAACGAGCCGACAGCACGCGAGGCCACGGCCCCGGCGCTCGGGGGTCGGCTACCGCAATGAGAGGCAACATGGTGGCGCGCACGGGCGCGGCATACGGGCGCGACGGCGCGCGATCAGCGGGATATACCACCGGCACCCTGCTCTTCCCCGCGCGCTTCACCACCGGTCGAGACGCGGCGCTGCGGGGGTTCTTCAACTGGCGCATCGGCGCGGCCTGCCTCCTGCTGTTCGTCTTCGGCACCGGTTTGTTCGCCTGGAACTATGCCCTCCTGCCCGCGCGCCCGTATAACTACCTGCTCTTCTGGTGCGCCTGGGCGCTGTGCCTGGGCGCGATCTTCCTCTGCGGCCTGTCGGCGCAGGCGCGCGCCCGCCACCATCTCCTCGCGCTGGCGGCGTACGGCGCGATCACCTGGCTGCCCCACTATCTGCGTAGCCCGGTACAGGCGATCTTCAGCGACGAATTATTCCATCTCCAGGTCTTGCAGCAGATCGCGGAAGCGGGGCGCACCCACGTCCCGATCACCTTCTACGCCATCCCCGGCGAGTTCCCCGGGCTGGAGTTTTCGGCGCTGACCCTCGCCGGGGCCAGCGGCCTGTCGCTCATCTGGTCGGCGCGGTTGCTCACCCTGGTCCTGCACATGCTCATCCCCGCCCTGGCCTACATGGCCGCGCGCGGCCTGTCGTTGGGTCGGCGTGGGGCGTTCCTGACGGCCCTCGTCTACGTGGCGAACACGAGCTACTACTTCTTCCACGCGGTCTTCAGCTACGAAACGCTGGGGATCGTCTTTGTGCTGGCGATCTGGCTGGTGATCAGCCGCCGCCCGCAACTTTTCAGCTGGACCGATGTCGCACTCGCCGCGCCGCTGATCGCCGCGTTGGCCGCGACGCATCACTTCAGTTCCTATATCCTGGCCGGGACCGCGATCATCGCCTGGCTCTCGCGGCGCTTCGTGGGCTGGCTCGCGCGCACGGCGCCCGCATCGCGGCTCGGTCGCCGGGGACGGTTGCGGCGCGCGACCTTCGGGGTCTTCACCGCCCTGACCGTCGCCTTGCCGATCGTCTGGGTCGCGTTTTTCACCACGCGCACCATCGCCTATCTCAGCACCTCGTTCAACGCCCGCGTCTCGGGGATCGTGACCGCGATTCGCCGTATGCTCGCCCAGGAGTCCGGGAGCCGCGCCCTCTTCCACGGCTCGCCACTCCCGCAGGCCGAACGCCTGATCGACTTCCTCTACGTCCCGATCCTCGTCTCGCTCGGGCTGATCGGCGTGGCGCTCATCCTCCGCCGACTCGGCGTCCGTCACGCCCCGGCCTTCTCGCTCGCCCTGGCCCCGTGCGGCCCGCTCGCCTGGTTCATCAGTATCCCGGCGGTCCTCACCCCGGCCTCGGAGCTCGCCTACCGGGCCTGGCCGTTCCTCTTCTTCGGGCTGGCCCTCTACATCGCGGTGGCGCTGCTGATGCTCGTCGGCTGGCTCAGCGGTCGCGCGTGGGGGCGGCAGATCGCCTGGCCCGCCGCCGCCGTGCTGGTGGCCGTCCTCCTCTTCGGCAGCGTCGGGATCGGCGACAACCAGGCCGGGCGTTTCCCCGTCACCAGCGCGACGCAGGCCGCCGGACCCGAGGTCATCACCCTCGACATGACCACGGCGGCGCGCTGGTTGGAAGCGACCGGCGGGCGGTACAACCGGATCGCCGGGGATGGCACCACCCAAGCGGTCTTCGCGGCGGTCGGCTTCCAGTCCGCCAGCACCTGGGGCTTCTGGACGCCGTTCTTCGCCACCACACCGAGCGAGGTCGAGCAGTATATGCAGGGCGAAGGGGTGAAATACCTCGCCGTAGACCGGCGGATCACGCAACTCCCGCCGCGCTACGGTTTCTATTTCAGCGACGCCGAGCTCTATCTCCCGGAGGCACAGATCAATGGGCGGCTCCCGAGCGATCCGCTCCCGTCCGAAACCCTCGACAAGTTCGACCGCACCCCGAGCCTCGCCCGCATCTACGACAACGGCAACATCCAGATCTTCGAGTACGGCGACCCCGAGACGCCGCAGACGCGCGTGGTGCCGAACGCCGCCAGCGCCCCTGACGCGCGATGAAGTGTCTCCTCGCCCACCCCGCCCTCGCGGCCTTCCGCGACATCGTCGCCAACGCCGGTTCGCTCGTCGGGACCACGGCGGTCACGGCATTGCTCGGCTTCGTCTACTGGTGGGTCGCGGCGCGCTTCTTCGCGCCGGATGAGGTCGGCTTCGCGGCGGCCAGTATCTCGGCGATGCAACTCCTCGGCGCGGTCGGCACGGTCGGCTGCGGGACGCTGCTGATCGGCGAGTTCGCCCGCCACCGCACCGGGGCGATCGTCCTGACCAGCACCCTCCTGGCAGCGACCGGCGCGGTCGGGCTGCTCCTGGGCGGCGGCTTCGCGCTCCTCGCGCCACGGCTCGCCGACGATCTCGAGCCGCTCGCCAGCAACCCGGCGAATATCGGCCTCTTCGCCATCGGCACCGCCCTGACGACAGCGGCGTTAATCCTCGATCAGGCGGTCCTCGGCCTGGGGCGCGGCAGCTTCCAGTTTTGGCGCAACGCGCTCTTCG
>DATCMP010000164.1:0-3021 GCA_036563365.1 Thermomicrobiales bacterium | reverse complement strand
GCGGAAATCGTAGGCCACGGCACCATCTTCTACATGGTGCGCTACAAGGACGGCAGCGAGGAGCACAACCTGATTTCCCATCGGCGGGGGCCACCATTGCCACTACCACCACGGACCGTCGAACAAAATATGCTGCGCTGCCACTCACCGCTCGACTTCGCCGAGCGGATCGAATTCGGGGCGCTTCGGCGTGGCGCGCTCGTAGGTGTGATGCAGCCCACGAGGACCGGCACCGCACGGATCGGTCCCGCACAACTCGTCGTCTTCCCCGGCGATGGCTCCGGGAGCACCTGGCCGCGTTCCTTATGCGATCGTTCCCGGTTGAAGTACGCGATGTACTCTGGTCATTTAACCCGGCAGCCGCGTGGGCGACGACACGCTGGCCGTGTGGCTGGCCCGCGTGGCAAACTTCCTTGATGAACGAGACATGCCAGCCGCTTACCATCCTGCGCGACTTTCGCAACGCCTTCTACGCCTGCCTGGAACGGCGCGCCGACGCGCTCTTCGCGCTGGCCGATGCGCGCCTCACCGCCGGGCCGCAGCCTGCGCTCGCACACCTCAGCCTGGCCGCCCCTCAGCGGCGAGATCCGGGGACGAGAACGGGCGGGCGGACCGGATGGGACCGTCTCGTTCCACGATATCGACCCGAACACGGCCGGCGTGACGCTGGAGATCGCGTACGAACCCGACGGCGCGGTCGAGAAGATCGGCAGTACCCCCGGCTGCCCGCAGCTGCGGGTCGCTGGCGACCTCCGGCGCTTCAGGACGTTCATCGAGACGACCGGCCAGGAAACGGATGCGTGGCGCGGCACGGTCGGCGAGCAGCCGCAGCAGCCCGACGACGATAAGGATAAGAAATAGCCCGCTCGTGCTAGGCCGTCGCCGCCTGCAGCGTATGCGCCAGGGCCGCCAGGGCTGTCATTTCGCTCGTTTGCCTTCACAGCGGGGCGGGGCCGTCAGCCTGACCCCGCCCCGCCGCGCTAATATGCCAGCCGATACAACGCCGCCGCCAGGACTTGTATCCCCGCCGCTAACTCCTCCGGCGCGGTATATTCGTCGGGGGTATGGCTGCGACCGTCCTTGCTCGGCACGAAGAGCATCGCCGCCTTGTAGCGCTGCGCCATGATCTGGCAATCGTGGATCGCGCCGCTCGGCATGATCTTCGCGGCGATCCCCTGGTCCCGCGCCACCGCCGCCAGGAGTCGGACCGTCCCGGGGTCGCAGATGGTTGGTTCGCCGCCCTCTGTGCCGGTCCAACCGAGGCCCAGTTGCGGATTGGCCGCCGCCACCGCCGCGAAGGTGGCCTCGTGGCGGGCGAAGAGTTCGCGCCCGCCCGCGAGTTCCGGGTGGCGCGCGTTGACCGTCACCACGACCCGCTCCGGCACGATCGCCGGGTAATTCGGCTCGATCAGCAGCCGCCCGACCGTCGTGACCGCCGGACGCCCCATCGCGCTGGCGGTCGCGAGGACCTCGCTGATGATCGCCGCCGCCGCGACCATCGGATCGCGCCGCAGATCCATCGGGCAGGCCCCGCCGTGGTCCGCGCGACCGGTGATCGTCACGGTGTAGGTGCGCGAGCCGGTGATCGCCTCGACCACGCCGACCGCGATCCGCTCGTGTTCGAGGATCGGCCCCTGCTCGATATGCAATTCCAGGAAGGTCTCGATGTCGTCGCGCACCGCCTCCCCGATCCGGTCGGCGTCGAGGCCGACGCTCGCCAGGACTTCGCGGAACGTCTCGCCATCGTAGGAATGGAGGGTATCGACCTCTTCCGGTGCGAGTGTGCCGATGATCGCCCGCGACGCCAGCAGATTCGCGCTTGGTAAGCGACTGCTCTCCTCCTGGCAGAACGACACGACGTCGATCGAGCGGCGCGGCGGGCCGTATCGTTCTTTGAGGGTGCGGAGCGCGATGATCCCGCCGATGATCCCCAGCGCGCCGTCGTAGCGCCCGCCCGGCAGTTGCGAGTCGATGTGCGACCCGGTGGCGATCACCGGGCCGTCGTCGGTCCCTTCCAGCCGCCCCCACTGGTTCCCGACCGCGTCGCGCCAGACCGTCAGCCCCGCCTCGGCGTACCACTCCGCCACCTGTTGCTGGGCTGCGACCCAGGCGGGGGTGTAGGCGGCGCGACAGACGCCCGTCTCGCCACACGCGCCATAGCGGGCCAGAGCTGCGATATAGCGCTCGACAAGCGCCGGATCGATCGTGAGCGTCGCCATCATCCCCTCCTCCTCGGTCAGACCCGGTATCCTCACGCACGCTGCTCGGCGCACCTGTCGGCACTCGGGTGAGCCAGAGCATACGCGACGCCCGCAAGTCCGACCACCGCCGCGGCGCGGCACTGTTTACGAAACGGCTGCTCGGGGGACAAGCTGTGACAACGGTGGCTGACAGCAAAATGGTAACCGGCGACCCCCGACACCCCCCTCGCTTTCATGGCACTCAATTCTGCCGTGGCCCGCGTGGATAGTTTCGCCGGTCCACGTTACACTACTTGGGCGAGGGGTCACGGCAGATGGACCATGAGGGGGGTTGGTGGAGAGCCGCCAAACGGCAGCTTAGTTCGAGAAATTCTTGCGGGGATGCTGGGCCGGTTCTTGGCGTCATTGCTGGGAAAGTGGGTTCGCGTGCGGCACCTTGCCTCCGGAGCAAGAGGTCACAGGTTCGACCCCTGTCAGGCGTACCACGGTTTTGCCAGCTATAGCACGAAAATCCCCGACACCTACCAACGTCGGTGTCGGGGATTTTCGTTTTACTTCACGATTACGTCACGGCCCACGCTAAGAGTCTGCAGCGGGTTCCAAGCAATGCGCCTCGACTGGATCTGAATAGGGCGAATCAATGGCGCGAGGTTTGAGGCATGCTCGCGTTTAGGCCGTAGTATTAGTGCTACAACGACGGTTTCCTTGCGCTAGACTTAGCGGCTTCATTGCGAGCTGCAAGTGCGAGGAGACTGCGTCATGGATCGGGGCGCTCTTGCGGATGTCGCCACCGCCTTCGCTGCCTTTCAGGCCCAGTTCG
>DATCMP010000072.1:0-20098 GCA_036563365.1 Thermomicrobiales bacterium | reverse complement strand
GCGTGTGCTGACCTCCTGGGCGTTCGAGACGATGGTCCTGCGATTCCTGTTGGAGGGTGGTGTCGTCGGCCCGCGCGGTGATCGGCGCGTCACGCCACGGTCGGCGGTGCGCGCATGAATTTGACCTGGCTCGCGCCGCTCGCCGCGATCTTCGGGCTGAGCTTGCCCCTGCTCATCGTTCTGCACATGCGCCATTCCCGCGCGAAACCGCTGCCGGTGACGACGATGCGCTTCTGGGCCGAGGCGACCCGCCACCGCCGCCAGCGCCTCGCCTGGCGGCGACCGCCGCGCTCGATCTTGCTCCTGCTGCAACTCCTCGCGGCGGTGCTGATCGTGCTGGCGCTGTTGCGGCCCGCGATCCCCCTGCCGAGTCTGCCCGGCAACACCGCGCCGCGCCAGTTGATCGTCGTCCTCGATCGCTCGGCGACGATGCGGGCGACGGATGTCGGTTCGACTCGTTTCGAAGCGGCGAAGGGGCGTGCGCGAGCGCTGATCGCCGCCGCCGCCGCCGAGGAAGCGGTAGCGCTGGTGACACTCGGCACCGAACCGCAGACCTTGCGCTCGCGCGATGCAGGTGATCGGGCGACATTGTTGCACACCCTCGATGGCCTCACCGCCGGGGGCGGGCGCGCCGACCTGAACGGCGCATTACCGACACTGCGCGCGGTGCTGCTGCCGGAGCGCGAGAACCGGATTGTCCTCCTCTCCTCCGGGGTCTTCGCCGCTGATCCCGATCGGGCGACCCTCGCCGCGCTCCCGGCGACGTTGCGCTGGGAGAAGATCGGGGCGGCGGCGGATAACCTGGCGATCACCACGACGGTGACCCGGCGATCAGCGCAGAACGCCGACCGTACGGAGCTTTTCGCGCGCGTGGCGAACTACGCCGACACACCGGTGACCGCACGCAGCCAGATCGAGGCCGATGGTACGACGGTCGATACCCGGCAGTTGACGATCGGCGCGAATGGCACCGTCGAACTGGTCTGGCAGTTACCACCCGGTACGCGCGGCGCTCGCCTGCGCGTGGAACCGACGAGCGGGCATGCCGATCCGTTGCCGTTCGACAACGAGACGTATGTCGTCACGCGCGATGCCAGTCAGAGCCGGATCCTGCTCGTCTCCGATAATCCGGGCGAACTCAACCGGGCATTGACCGCCCAGGCGGGCGCGACGGTGACGACAGTTTCCCCGCGGGCGTTCAACGCCAATCAGCAATACGATCTGACCGTATTCGATCGGTTCGTGCCGTCAGAACTCCCGCGCGGCGGCGTGCTATTGGTCAACCCGTCTACGAATCAGCAGGCGGCATCAACCCTGCTGCCGACGACCGGCACGACCGAACAGGCCCCGAAAGTCGCGCGCCTGGATCGGGAGAGCGCGATCCTCAGTGGGGTCGATCTGAGCGGATTGGCGTTCGCACCGACGCCGATTTACAACTTGCCCGTCTGGGCCACGGAGGTGGTCGGCTCGGAGAAAGGGCCGCTCATCCTGGCCGGTAATCGCGATGGGCGCGAGATCGTCGCGGTGACGTTCGATTTAGCCGCTTCGGAGCTGACCAAGAAGTTAGCCTTCCCGATCTTGATCGGCAATATTGTCGACCGGCTCCAGACGCATCGCGTGCCGACCGACGCGCCTCTTGGTGCGGGCGTCTTGATGGAGCCGGTTGCCGGAACGAGTATCGTCCAACTGCGTGAACCATCCGGGGCGACGCGCGATCTGGAGTTGCGACCGTCGGTCGGCGGCGCGCCAACCGCCTTTACTACGGTTGATCAGCCAGGACTCTACGCCGTGATCGAGCGCGATAAGAACGGCGCGACGATCTTGCAGGAATCGTTCGCCGTCAATGGTGGGGATACTGTCTCGTCCAATCTTCGCGCGGTGGCAGGCGCGTTGCCCGGCGGTGTCGGCGGCATCGCGCCGCCGCTCGCCTCGAACGCGACGGAACCGGCGACGACAACGCCAGCGGCACCGAGGCCGCGACAACTTGGCGAACTCTGGCCGATCCTCCTGGCCCTGGCTGGCTTGTTTCTCCTGATCGAATGGGTGACCGGGCTGGGCAGCTTGACGCCACCCCATCGTGAGACTGAACGAGTGCGGGCGCGTCCAGGGCTATTCGGCCCGGATGGAGGGACACGGGCGAGATGATCGGTATCGGGAGCCTTTTCGGTCAACAGGTGACCCTGCGCGAACCGCGCGTCCTGATCGTGGCCGTCATCGCCATCGTCATCGCCCTGGCTTTCTGGCTATGGCGTGGCTGGCGTTCTGCACCGGTGCGCGCTGTACTGCTGCGCTCGCTGGCATTCGTCGCGTTGGCATTCGCCTTAGCGGGGCCGCTGATCGCGCGCCCCGCTCCCGCTGGCGCGACGGTCTTCGTCGTCGATCGCTCGCGCAGTATGGGTGATGACGACGCCCGTCTGCTGGCGGAGCAGATCGTCACGGCGATGGCGAGCAGGGCGGACCACGAGCCAGTCGGTCTCGTCGCTTTCGCCGAGCGCGCTGCGGTGATCTATCCGGTGGGTGCGCTGACCGCGATGACCAGCCGCGAGGCGATCGCCAGCGCGCTCAACGCGACCGATGTTGGCTCGCGCGATTACACCGATGTGACCGGCGCGTTGCGGCTCTCCGAGTCGTTGCCGGCAGCCGGTGGACGACGCCTTGTCCTCTTCTCCGATGGCCGCCAGACGATCGGGCAGGCGAACGATTGGGCGGCGGGCGCGGCGGGGCGCGGGATAGTGATCGATGCTCTCTCACCGACGAATCGACGGTTGCCGAATGATGTGCGGATCTCCGATCTCCGCGTGCCGCAGAGCACCTGGCAAGGGGATGATGTCGAGATCGAGGCGGTCGTCGCCGCCGATACCGCTGGCGACGTCAGCGTGCAACTGCTGGTCGATGGGCGCGCGACGGGGCGGCAGACGGTGAAACTCTCGGCGGGGACGACCGGCGCGAACGGCACCGCGCGCTTCGTCTTGCAGCCGCTCGCGCCCGGCTACCACGCCATCCGCGTGGAGCACACCGCGCAGTCAAGCGATCCGATCGCCGAGAACAACCTCCTCTCCACGACGGTGATCGTCCGCGATCGACCGAACGTCCTGATCGTGGAGGGGACACGGGGCAACGGGAGCTCGCTGCGGAGCGCCCTGCTGCGGAGTACCTTCAATGTGACTGTGCGCGATCCCGCCGGGCTTACCGAGCGCCTCTCGGACCTCGCGGCCTTTGACGCGATCGTCCTCGCCGATGTCCCGGCGACCGCCCTCAGCTTCGACAAGCAGAAGGCGTTGCAGGAATATGTCCGCTCGTCCGGGAAAGGTCTGGTCGTGACCGGGGGCGGGCAGAGCTTCGGTAAGGGCGGCTACGAGGATTCGACCTTGCAAGAAGCGCTGCCGGTGCAGGTCAAACCGCGCGCCGAAGGGAAGCGCCCGCCCGCCGCGCTCCTGCTGATCGTCGATGCCTCGGGCTCGATGGACACCCCGCGCGGCGGACCGACCAGGATCGACATGGCGAAGTCGGCCGCCGCGAGCGCGGTGCGCGCGCTTTCGCCCGGCGATGAGATCGCTGTGCTGGCGTTCAACGACGGCAACCTCTGGGTGCAGCGACTCCGCAAGATTGGCGGGGCAGACGACATCAATGCCGTGGTCGAGCAGATCAGCCGGATCAAGTCCGAGGGTGTGACCGAGATGTACGGCGCATTGACCGCCGGGGTCGAAGAGCTCAAGAAGAGTCAGTCGGGGACGAAACATATCATCCTGCTCTCCGATGGCGAGCCGACAACGCGCTTCGATCCCGATGAAGCCGCGCGCCGCGCCACGATCAACAACATGACCCTCTCCACGATCGCGATCGGGCAGGCGGCGGATGTCTCGCTGATGGAGCGACTCGCCAAGGGTGGTGGCGGTCGCTACAGCTTCGCCCAGAATCCCCAGGACATCCCGAAGTTGACCCTCGAAGAGACGGAGCAACTGGCGGGGAAAACGATCGCCACCGGTAATTTCCGTGCCGTCCAGACCGCGCCGAGCCCGATCCTGCGCGGCCTCGATCCGGCAAAATTGCCGACGATCGGCGGTTACCAGATCACCGAGGCGAAACCGGACGCGCAAGCGATCCTCCAATCGGGCAAAGGCGAGCCGGTGCTGGCGCAGTGGCAATACGGTCTGGGGCGGGTCGTCGCCTGGACCAGCGATCTCAATCAGGAGCTCGCCCCAAATTGGAAAGACGCCGAGGCGTTCACGCCGTTTTGGAATCAGGCGGTGCGTTGGACCCTCGCCGCTGCGGTCAGCCCGTCGTATCGCGTCAGCACCGCGCCGGATGGCCACGATCTCCTGGTCGCGGTCGACGCGTTCGATGCCAACGGGCAACCTGTCGATCTGACGCAGACCACCGCGCGGCTGCGTACCCCCGATGGACAGGGCGTTGACCTTGCGTTACCGCAGAGCGCGCCGGGCCGCTACGAGGTGCGCCTCGCCGCGCCGCAAGCGGGGGCGTATAGCCTCGAACTGCGGCAGACGCGCAACGGACAGGCCGTCACCGATACCGCCGGTTTCAGCGTCCCGTACCCCGCCGAACTGCGCGGACCGACCGTGGGCGAGTCGATCCTCGGCGCACTCGCCGATCGCACTGGCGGGCGCGTCCTGCCGGATGCCGGTCAGGTGTTTTCGCGCACCGTCCTGACCGCCACGCCGCAGTTCCGCCCGATCTGGCAGCCGTTCGCCGCGCTGGCGTTGCTCCTCTTCCTGCTCGACACCGCGATCCGCCTCGGTCGGGCGGTGACCTCGGGTGGGCAACTAAGGCGGCTGCTGCCGAAGTAGGGGGCGGCCTGGCGCGCTAACGAGTGCGGATTACCTCGGCTCGTCCGATTCGTACTTGTCGCGCTTGTAAACGATCTCCTCACCCTTGGCCTCGGCCGCTTCCAGCAGCTGCTCTTCGAGCTCTTCGGCACGGGTCATCGGGCGGGTGGGGAGGTCGACCGCTGCCGGGCGCGCTGGCTTTGCGAGGCGGGCGGCGCGCATCAGGTCGTGGAATTCGAGCAGGCGCGCGCGTAGGCGTTCGCCGTAGCCGCTCAGCGAGACGATCGTGCGGCCTTTGTTCGTCGTGCGGACGCCGATCTCGCCGATGACTGCGGGCAACACCCCTTCCGCACGACCTTGCAGGCGTACCGCGTTCGGCGTGCCCCCCTTCGTCGCGCGGTAGCCGCCCTCCTTGAAGAAATCTTGCGCCTGGACCAGGACGTCTTTGGCCGGCACATCGGTGATGACCTTCTTGACGAAGGTCGTTCGCTCCATCTCGCGCGCCATCTCTTGCACGGTCGCTTCCATCTTTACGCTCCTGAATTGTGATCGTGGCCGCCGCGACGAGTCGCGTCGCGGCGGTTCTGCTGTATCGCGCTCCCCTGCGTTATACTGCGCGCTGCATCGGCAGAGCAAGGCGCATAGCGCGCTGCGGTATACCGTGTTCGGAAAGGGCTAATCGGTGTCCACGATCGATAATTCACGCTTCTCGTATCCGCGCTCGATGGTCAGTATAGCCGCGCGGCGGGCAAGTGCGATCGAAGTCAACGAAGGCGAGCGGATCCAGATCGTTGATCAGGCGGGCAAGCAGTCGGCGGTGCTGGTGGCGTTCAAGAAAGACGATCACAGCGAGTGGGCATCGACCACGCATACGATCGAAGCGTTGGGCTCGATCATGCTGCGCCTGAATGCCCACATCGTCAGCAATCGGCGGAACTGGCTGCTGCGCCTGGAAGAGGACACCGTCGGGCGACACGACATGATCATGCCCGCCTGCGATGGGCGGCGCTTCCTCGACTATTACGGGGTGCCCGATCACCCGAACTGCCAGGATAATCTGACGACCGCCCTCAATGAATACAATATCCCCTACGATCGCTTGCCGAATCCGTTCAACTTCTTTATGCACACTGCGATTCTCAGTCGTGGTGAGGTCGATGTGCGGGAACCACTTTCCGAGGCGAGCGATTTCGTCGTGCTCCGCGCGCTGACCGATCTGGTCATCGCCGTATCGGCCTGCCCGAATGAGCGCAATGCGCAGAACGGACGCGAGCCGTCCGACCTGTTGGTGCGCGTCTTCCGCGACTGAGCGAGGTCACGATGCTCGATCTCGCTCGCCTGCCACGGGAAACGCCGTTGCGGCTTATCCTCGGGGCGGGGACCCAACGCTGGCCTGGCTGGATTGCCACGCAGCAACGCGACCTCGATCTGCTGCAACCCGAGCGATGGGCGGCACAGTTCGGTGAGCGGCGGGCGTCGGCGTTCCTCTGTGAGCACGTCTGGGAGCATCTGACCGAGGAGCAAGGACGGGCCGCCGCGTCTCTCTGCTACCGCTATCTCGCGCCCGGTGGCTACCTGCGCTGCGCGGTGCCGGATGCCAATTTCCCGAACGCCGAATATCAGCGCATGGCGCAACCGGGCGGCCCGGGACCGACAGATCATCCGGCGGCGGATCACAAAATCGTCTATGACTACCGGCGATTCGCGGCGATCTTCGTGGGCGCTGGCTTTACGGTCGATCTCCTCGAATGGTGCGATGAGGCGGGTCGTTTCCACTTCAACTACTGGGATCCCGTCGACGGGCCGATCTACCGCTCGTTGCGCTCCGATCATCGCAACCAAGAGGGCAAGCTCGGCTTCGTTTCGCTGATCCTCGACGCGTACAAGCCGGAAGACGCGGCTCCGTAGCGAAGCACCACTGCTGTGGCGACATATCCCATGAGGGTGAGAGGCTTCACTCGTTAGGGGAGAGATAGCGCTTCCCCAGGATGACCAGACCGACACCCACGATAATCACCGTGCCAAGTGCGATGAGTGCTCCCGAAGTTGGCCCCGGTGGAGCGGGGAGCGCCTGGTGTTCGGCGTCGGTGGTAGCTCGGCGGCGGCGTAATTCGATCGCCATGCTCTCCGCGCCGCGCGCCATCGCCCAGCGGTGATTCGCCGCGAAGAGCGGTTTCAGGATGAAGGAACCGTAGCGGAAGAGTGGTTTGTCGCCGCGTATCCGCCAATCGTAGGTGACGTCGGTCTGGTCGCCATCCGGCTCAAGCGTCCAGACGCCGCGCCCTTCGAGGTCGCCGCTGGCCGCGATGGCGATCCGGCGCGGCGGGTCCGACTCCTCGACCCGGAAGCGCCAGCGGATCGTATAGGGCAGCCAACCTTTGGTGAGGAGTTCGACCACCTTGCCGATCCCTTGCTCGTCCCCCGGCGTGATCTCCCACACCTTGAGGTAGACCGACGGCCACCACCGGACGAGATCGCGGGCATCGGCGAGGACGGCGATCACCTCATCTGGTGTGCCTTGCATACGCCAATGGGTGACGAAGTGGTAATCGTTGCTGCGCGTTGGTGCTGGTGCGCCCACCGTTGGCTGTCGCGCCGTCAGATAGCGTCCGATCGCGCGGTAACATTGGCGAAGTGCTTCTTCGGCCTGCTGCCAGTCGTCCTCGGCGTCATCCGTCGTGCCTCCGGTGATTCGGTCGAGGCTGATCGTGGCGCGTACCCGCCACTCGGCCGATGCGTATGCCTCATCGTTCGTCAGCCCGAAGATCGCGCTGTGCAACTGTGTCAGCGTCAGTTTCAACTCGGGATCGTCGCGCTGGCCTGCGAGGCGGCGGTTGGCCTCCCAGTAGCGCACCTCCGCAGCAGCGACCCGCTGCGGAACGAAGTCGAGCGGCGCATAGCGCGCGGCGAGTGCATAAAATCTCGTCAGGTGCTCGGTCACGCGCGCGAGATCGTGTTCGACCGGCACCCAGGCGATCGAGGCGCGCACGATCTCGTAGGCAACAATTAATGAGCGCGGGAACGGGATCTGGAATTGTTCCTGGCAGAGGGTGACGGTCAGCCGCAGGAGCGTTGCCCAGCGGCGATCGTAATAGGCCCGCCAACCCGCCACTTCGTAGCGGGCGATCCGGTCGGGATCGAAGGTCGCCGATGCGCCCATCCCAAATCTCCTCCCTGCTGTACCTGCTGTTTGTCTCTGCTGTGTCCTGGCATGATACTCTCTACGCGCACGCTTATGTGTTCGCGGCCTGGGTGATCTGCGGTGGAGCTGTATCGACGTGGGCAATGAGCGTCGCGGCGAAGAGAGAGGGCGGAGGGACGTGGTGACGACGACAGATGGGACGGCGATTCCTTCACCCGAAGCGGTGTTGGGTTATCCGGTCGGAGCCGAGCGGAAGATCCCGGATTGGCCGATCATGGTGGACTATTTCCAGCGATTGGCGGCGGCGTCGGATCGGGTCGAGATCGAAGAGTTGGGCCTATCGACCGACGGCAACCCGTTAATCCTGGTGACGATCTCGTCGCCGGAGAACCTGGCTCGGCGCGAGGAACTGCGCGCGATCAATGCCCGACTCTTCGATCCGCGCGGTGCGACGGTGGAGGAGGACGCGCCGCTGATCGCCAGCGGGCGCAGCGTGGCATTGCTCCTCTGTACGCAGCACTCGAACGAACTCGGCGCGGCGCTGATGACCCTCGAATTGGCACACGATCTCGCCACGCGCGCTGACTCGGCGACGAGGATGATTCTGGAGAATACGATCACGCTGATCGTCCCCTGCGCCAACCCCGACGGCCACCGGATGATCGCCGAGTGGTACGCGCGTTGGCTCGGCACGCCCTACGAAGGCCAGGGGATGCCCTGGCTCTATCACCGCTACGTCGGCCACGACAACAACCGCGACTGGTTCATGCTGACCCAGGCCGAGACGCGTCTGATCGCCGCGCTGCACAATCGCGAGCATCCGCAGCTGGTCTTCGACATGCACCAGATGGGGCGCGATGGGGCGCGCTTCATGCTGCCGCCGTTCATCGACCCGCTCGACCCGAACCAGGATCCGGTTATCCAGGCGAGCTTCGCAGAGATCGGCACCGCGCTGGCGGCGAAACTGGTCCAGGCAGGCAAGCAAGGCGTGGCAACCCACATCATCTTCGACAACTATTCCCCCTCCCTGTCATACGGCAACTACCACGGTAGCGTCGATCTCCTCAGCGAGGCGGCGTCATGCAAACTGGCGACCACGGTGGAGATCCCCGAGGAGGATTTGAAGACGCGCTCTGGGCACGACCCGCTCCGTCGCAGTTGGAATCACCCATTGCCCTGGAATGGCGGCAGTTGGTCGCTGCGCGACATCGTCGAGTACGACAAGATCGCCGCGTTCGCCTTCCTGGAACAGGCCGCGCGCGATCGCGAAGGATGGCTGTCCCGCTTCGCGGGGTTGATGCGCCGGACGGTCGAGCGCACGGAGGCCCCCTACGGCTATCTGTTCCCCGTACGCCAGGATGATCCGGTGGCGCTGGCCGAATTGTTGGAGACATTGGCGCGTGGCGCGGTCGAGGTCCACGAGGCGGTTGCACCGTTCGTTGCCGACGGGGTCAGCTACGATGCCGGGACGCGGATCGTCTTGCTGCGACAGCCGGCCGGGAACTTCGCCAAGACCCTCCTGGAAATTCAGCATTATCCCGACCTACGCCTGTGGCCCGAGGGGCCACCGCAGCCGCCGTACGACATCGCCGGACACACGCTGCCATTGCAGATGGGCGTCGCCTGGGTCGAAGTCAGGAAGGCGTTCGAGGTGGAGACACAGCCCCTGGTCGGGGGGGGCCGTCCGTCTGGTTCGGTCGAGGGTGAGGGGCGCTACGGCTATGTCATCTCGCCGACGACAAATCGCTCGGCGGCGGCGATCAATCGGCTGCATGCGGCGGGTCTGCGGGTCTTCCGTTCGCACGGTTTGTTAGCCGGGCATGGCCTTCCGGCCGGGGGGATCCTGGTGCCGCGCACCGAGGCGACGAATGATCTGAACGACACGATCGCGGCCATCGCGCATGACCTCGGCCTGGAAGCGCGCGGCTTGGAGGAACCGCTGGAAGCAGGGTCATATTACGATCAGGCTGCGCCACGACTCGGTATCTATCAGAGCTGGCAACCGGCGATCGATGAGGGCTGGACACGCTTCGTGGTCGAAGAGTACGGCTTCCCGTATACAACGCTGCACGACGCCGACATCCGCAACGGCGACCTTGCGACGCGCTTCGACACGATCGTTCTCCCGCATCAAGGCCGTGAGGATTTGCTTGAGGGTAACAAAGAGAAAAACGTCTACAAGGAGCCGTATCCGCCCGAATATGTCGGTGGGCTCGGCGAGATCGGGCTGGCGGCGCTGCGAGAGTTCGTCGAGGCGGGCGGCACGCTGGTCGCGCTCGATGCCGCCTGTGAGGCGATCATCAAGGGCTTTTGGTTGCCGGTGCGCGATGTGCTGGAAGGGATCGACCGCAAAGAGTTCTACTGTCCGGGTTCATTGCTGCGGATCATCGTCGATCCGAAACATCCGCTCGGGTGGGGGTTGCGCCGCGAAGAAACCGCCGTCTTCATCAACAGCCCCGCGTTCGAGCTCTCCGGGGATGGGACAACCGTTGCCCGCTACCCTCTCGCCGATCCGAACCTGAGCGGCTGGATCCTCGGGGCGAAACATCTGGGCGACAAGAGCGCGCTGCTGGAAGTGCCGCTCGGCGCTGGCCGCGTCGTCCTGGTCGGTTTCCGCCCGCAGTTCCGCGCCCAGGCGCGCGGCACCTACAAGGTTCTGTTCAACGCGATCTTCCGTGGCGCGTTGCGGGAAACGGGGAGCGAATAACCGCAGAGGCGCAGAGATATAGATGGCTGCTCTCGTTCTTCTCCTGGTCCGCTCTTTCCCGTTAATTCCGTTTCGTCTCTCTCGCGGTGAACGTTCCCGCCCATTAGGTGATCCGCCGCGCCCCGGCGTAGCGCGACTTCCAGTAGGGCTCGTCCATGCTGGCGACGATGACGCCGGTCGTCTCGTCGGAGGCGGTGACCCACTGCCTGTTGCCGATGAAGATTCCGACATGGCTGATCCCCGGTTGGTAGGTGTTGGCGAAGAAGACCAAATCACCCGGGGCGAGATTGGCATAATCAACGTGGACGCCGGCAAACGCCTGGTCGGCCGCGACGCGCGGCATCGTCAGGCCGAGCGCCTTGCGCGCCGCGTAGACGACGAGGCCGGAGCAGTCGAAGCTATCCGGGCCGGTCGCGCCCCAGACATACGGTTTGCCGACCTGGCCCAGGGCAAGCTGTACGAGCGCCGCGCCGTTGCCCGTGCCTGGGATCGGTGCCGCCGCGGGCGAGGTGGTAGCTGGCGTGCCCGCTGGCGCGGTGGTCGGGATGAGGTAAGTACCGGCAACCCAACCCCAGGAACCGTCCCAGGCGACACGATACCAGGGGTCACCGTTACCACCCCGCGTCGGCCCTTCGAGGATCTTTAACTTGGTCCCTTCAGGGAGGATCGCCAGCAATTTTTCCCACGGCGATGGTGCCGCACGCAGACGCAAGCCGCTCGTCCCGGTGGTGCCGTTGACCTCGGCCCAGGTTCCTGCCGCCAGGCCACCGGTGCCGGTCGTCCCGGGTGCGGTTACGGCGGGTGTTGACGGAGCCGGTGCTGGTGGGGGCGAGGCGACCGTCGGCGTGGCGGCGGGCTCGAGATACGTGCTATCCACCCAGCCATCTTTCCCCTCGGACGAGACCTCGTACCAGGGGTTCCCGTTACCACCGGGAACCGGCCCATTGATGATCCGCAGCAATGAGCCTTCAGGGATAACCGCCAGTAGCTCCTCCCAGGGCGCTGGGGCGCTACGTAGGCGCAGCCCCGGGGTGCTGAATGTGTTGATCACCTTGGCCCAGCCACCGATCGACAGGGTTGTCGGTGCGGACACCGTGACCGGCCCATCGGTCGGCGTGGTGTTTGTCGGCGCGGGGGTATTGTTCATCAAGAGATATTCGGCGACGATCCAGCCTTCCTGGCCGAGCACTCCGACGCGCGCCCACCAGAGCTGGTCGCCGGCCCGCAATGGACCCTGGATCAGATGGAACGAGGTGCCCTCCGGCAGGAGCGCGAGTCGTGTCGATTGCAAGTTCGGCTCGGCTTTGAGCCAGACCCCTTCGCCACCGGTGCCATAAACGCGCCCCTCATGACTCGCGAGGGCGACCCGCGGCAGGAGCGCGCCGATCAGGACCAGGACGACGAGGACAGCGCGTACACGATGCGTCCTCCCAAAACTGTTCTGTATCATGCCTGGCTCCCTGCCGCTTGTGCTTAGTGGCGCGCACATGCTGCATTGATATTACAGTCCCTCGGCAAGTCGTGCGACTCGCTCGCTGAAGGGATTTCGGTCTTGCAATTGGAACGTGAAGCTACGTCATCAGGGGACTCGCGACTGCTTTAGAGTCTAGCGTCCCCCCCTCGACGTTTCCATCGCCCGGTTAGACGGCGTCTCGTCTGATTTGATCTGATGCAAAAGGACTACAAAAATCGGGTATCTCTCGGTGAGTCTGCTGTTCCGAAGTCCTGCCCCGCCCGAGCCGACCCCCACCTTTGGTCCTGCAACACTTATTCCCCCGGTGAATACCTACGGCCCGTGCGATGTTTAATGCGACATAAGCCGCCGGTAACGGTGCCGATTGGGGTGTTCGGTGCGCGAAAAGGTGGGTGTTTCGGCTGGTACAATTCCGACTATCGCCATCGGTGTGCATGGTCCTGCTACGTCGGTACTATGGCGCGACCGAAGAGCCCTGCAAAAGGTCTTCCTGGGCTGCTGCGTGGTGTGGTCTTTTCGAGAAGGTGCGCGAAGATGACGGAGCGGTTGCCGATCGTCGGGGTGGTCCAGCAACTCTATCGCTATCCGGTGAAGTCGATGCGCGGTCAGGCGCTTGATGCCGCGCCGGTCTACTGGCACGGCCTTGCCGGTGATCGCCGCTACGCCTTCGTGCGCGCGGGGAATACCTCGCGCTTCCCGTGGCTGACCGGTCGTGAAGTGCCCCAACTGCTGCGTTATAGCCCGTACCTCGGGGCGGAGGGTGATCCGGGCAGCGTGGCGGTGCGGGTACGGACACCGGATGGGGGCGACTTCGCGGTCGAAGAGGGGTCGTTGCGCGATGAACTCGCGACGCGATACGGCGCGGAGGTGCAGTTGCTGCATAGCAGTCGCGGTATCCCGGACAGCGCGGCGGTGTCGATCCTCGGCGCGGCGAGTGTGCGCGAGCTTGGTGAGCAGGTCGGGATGATCCTCGACCCGATCCGATTCCGCCCGAATATCCTGGTGGCGACGACCGGCAACCAGCCGTTCGAGGAAGAGGAGTGGCTTGGCGGCCTGCTGATCTTCGGCGATCGGCCCGACAGCGCCAGGATCCGCGCGAATCGCAAAGATCCGCGCTGCATGATGGTGAATCTCGATCCCGAGCTGGCCGAGCAGGATCCTGCGGTGCTGCGCGTGATCGCACGCGAGCGCGATACCTGCGCCGGTCTCTATGGGTCGGTTGAGGCGATCGGCACGATCCAGGTCGGCGATCCGGTCTATTTCGTCGGCGCGTGATCGGCATATTTCCAGCTCAACAGACGGCGTGTCGCTGGTTGCGTGGTGCCAAAGCTGCCCCTGCGACGTAGATACGGTAGCGGGCAAGCTCGCCTGGTCCTGCAGCGTCCGGATCGTCGAGGAGGTGGTATGAACTGTCCTGCGTGTAACGTGCCCCTGTCAATGAGCGACCGGCAAGGGGTAGAGATCGACTATTGCCCGCGCTGTCGCGGCGTCTGGCTTGATCGCGGTGAGATCGATAAGATCGTCGAGCGCGAGGTGGCGGCGTATGGCCCGCTCACACGACGTGACGTAGCCCCCGGCACGCACGAGCCCCCGTTTTACCGTGATGACCGGCCGGTTGAGCGCGAAGGATACCGTTACGATCCCTATCCGCGTGATCGTGACGACTATCGGCGTGATAGGGATCGCGACGATGATCGGCGTGACGATGACGATGATCGGCGCGGCGACTATCGCGGCGGCGACTATCGCAAGAAGAAGAAAAAGCGCGAGTCGTTCTTGGAAGACCTGTTCGATTTCTAAGAATCTGCATCGGTCGGCATCGGTCGGATCAGGCGTGAGGGGAGGAAGGCGGGGAACTCCCCGCCCTCCTCCTCCTTGTCAGCAGCCGGTCACGGGGAAATGCCTACGCGAATCTTCTCGGCGTCCGAGGCGCGGCGCAGTCGGCGGAGTGCGGTGAACCACGGTGTTCAAGGGGGGCACAGAGACGGGGATAAACAGCACGAGCCGGTGTCAGATCTCGTTGCTGGTGACAATCTGCACCCCCGCGTTGCACCACTCGACTTCTTTCGTCGCTGCCTGGTCGGGAAAGACGGCGCGCGTGGCATCTTTGATCACGTAGGTGTCGAAGCCCGCTTTGCGCGCGTCCAGGGCGGTGGCATCGACACAGTAGTCGAGCGCGAGGCCGACGACATAGATGCGTCGCACGCCGCGCTCTTGCAACTGCTGCGCGAGGTCGGTGCCGTCGAAGCCGGAGTAAGCCTCCTCTCCCACGACCATCGCTTTCCGCACGGTTAGATCGATCGGCGTGGTGTCGAGCGCGGGGTGGAATGCCGCACCGTTGGTGTCGGCGACGCAATGGACCGGCCACGGTCCTCCCTGTGCCGCGAAAGAGCGGTGATTCGCCGGGTGCCAGTCCTGCGTCGCCACGACCGTACCAAAGCGCGGCGCGAGCGCGTTGATGATCGGCACGACCGCATCCCCGTCCCCGACCGCCAGCGCGCCGCCGGGACAAAAGTCATTCTGTACGTCAACGATGATCAAAGCATCGTTGTGGTGCTCATTATCGGCTGGTCGTTGCGTCATCGCTTCCTCCCGAAATCGTCTTCCGCTTTGTCACAGTCGCTCAGGCGTGCTCATCGGGGAGCGGCGTGTCGCGCTGTTCCGTGCCATGTACCACGCCGTTGGCGTGACGACGCATCACCGTATCGCGCAGGGCGATCAGGGAGGGGCTGTATTCGACCGGGTACGCCGGGGCATCGGTCAGCGCCTTGTAGCGCTCCGGTAATTCGCGCAGATTGGCCTGGGCCAGTTCCCAGATCTCCGAGACGGGCGGTAGACTCCCCGGGATCATCGCCCCGGAGCGCAGGACCGGCTTGAGCAGGCGCGTCGCGTCAGCCGGGGGCAGCTCATTCTCCAGGCCGATCCAATCGCCGTCGAACTGCCCGATACGATACAGCTCCTTGCGGCCCGGCCAGGTGCTCTTCGGCCCGGCGACCTTCATCTTCGGTTCGCCGATCCCCTCCTCCTCGTACCAGACCTCCTTGTAGACGCCGCCGAGCGCACCGCCTTCGATCCCGTGTTCGAGCGAACCTCCCCCGACGCCGAGGCTGGTGCCGACGCCGAAGGCATCGATCGGCGCGTCGGCGGCCAGCAGCGCGGCGATCTTGAACTCGTCCATGTCGCCGCTGACCAGGATACGGACGTCGCGCAGCCCCGCCTCATCGAGCACTTGGCGCAGATAGCGGCTATCGGCGACGAAATCGCCGCTATCGAGCCGCACCGCCGCGAGACTGTGCCCGAGGTCGCGCTGGGTTCGCTGGGCCACGGCGACGGCGGTGTGAATCGCCCGCCTGGGGTCGTAGGTGTCGAGCAAGAGGGTATAGCGGTTATAGCTCTCGGCGACGGCGGTGAATGCCTCCTCCTCAGAATCGAAGAGTTGAACCAGCGCGTGCGGTATCGAGCCGGTCGCCAGCAACCGGAACCGGAAGGCCGCGCCGAGGAACGACGTGCTGGTCACCCCGCCGATATACGAGGCCCGTGCGACGACATACGGATCTTGGGCGCGGCGCAGCGCGAATTCGGCGATCCGGCGACCCTGGGCTGCATGGGTGATTCGCGCCGCTTTGGTGGCGATCAGCGTGGCGAGATTGATCGCTTGCAACAGCCCCGATTCGAGGAGGAGCGCCTCGCGGAATGGGGCGGTCACGCGCAAAATCGGCTCGTTCGGGAAGGCGATCGAGCCCTCCGGCAGGGCCAGGATCTCCCCGGTGAAGCGAAAGTCGCGCAACTCCGCCAGGAACGCGGGGTCATAGTCGCGGATCTGCGAGAGATAACGCAGGTCTTCCTCGCTGTAGTGGAACTCGCGGACAAATTCGAGCGCCGTCTCGATCCCGGCGATCAACATATACGCGCCACTATACGGTGCGCGACGCGCCAAGAGATCGAACGTGGTCAGCCCATTGCGACCGGTACGCCAGCTGATGTACGCGGCATCCGGGTGATAGAGATCGGTTAGCAGCCCCGGATGGTAACTGGTGAAGCTTCGTAACATCGCTCGCCGCTCCTCTCCTGTGCGTTCATCGGTATCGGCCCGAATGTTAGTGTTTATGTTACACAAACAACGTCGCTGTTCGCAAGTATACGCGATGATACCTTCGCTCAATCGGTCCAATTGGTGTGACAGGGATTGATAATGTTGGGCAACTGTTCGTCTGTGTTGACTGTTACTGTCGCCCGATCGTTTGTTTGTTTCTCTCGTGGAGGCTGTCGCCGTACACATGGTCCTGCGCGATTCGGTCGTAATGGGCTACCGGCCCTTGTGCTTTTGGCGGGGATGGTGTAACTTGCAGAGGTGCGGTTTCCATCATTTGTTGACATCCATACTGCTGAGACTGCCACGAGATTGGTAAGACAGATAGGCGTGCTGATCGTCACGCATACTGTCGGTTTGGCGTTGTCCCGAGTGCGGTGGAGGCTTGCCGATGCGAACACGCTCGATTGTGAAACGGGTGGGACTCTTTTTCCTCGTTATCTGGGGTGCGGCAACCGTGAACTTCGTGATCCCGCGGCTGTCGCCGTCGGACCCGATCCGTTCGCGCCTCTCCGCGATGGCGGTGCAGAGCGGCTTCGTGCAAACCGGCATCGAGGAGATGGTCAAGGCGTATCAGGCCAAATTCGGCCTTGATCAGCCCCTCTATGTGCAATATTTTCGCTACTTGAAAGATATGTTCACGTTTAATTTCGGATATTCGCTGTCGTTGTACCCCGCGCAGGTGCTCGATCTGATCCTCAATGCGCTTCCCTGGACGATCGGGCTGCTCACGATGGCAACGTTGATCGCCTTCCTCATCGGCACGATCACCGGCGCGTTGATGGCCTGGCCGGGGGTGCCACAACTCTTCAAGTCGGTCGCGAGCATTTTCCTGACGATGTCGGCGATCCCATATTACCTGCTCGGCCTGATGCTCCTCTATCTCTTCGGGTTTGTCTGGAAGGTATTGCCCCTGTACGGCGGTTATCCCGCCGGCACGGTTCCCTCCGTTTCGCTGCCATTCATCGGGACGATCATCCGGCACTCGATCTTACCGGCCCTCTCGATCGTCCTGGCCGAGATGGGCTTCTGGGCGATCGGGATGCGCTCGATGATGGTCACCACCGAGGGCGAGGACTACATGGTCTTCGCCGAGGCGCGTGGGCTGCGGAAACGCACCATCTTTTCCGGCTATGCCCTCCGCAATGCGATGTTGCCACAATACACGTCGCTGGCCCTCTCGCTCGGGCGGATCGTCTCCGGCTCGGTCCTTGTTGAGGTGATCTTCGCCTATCCCGGCATCGGTACGTTGCTCTATACGGCGATCAAGGGTTCCGATTACTTCATCATCTATGGCGTGGTGTTCATGGTCATCCTCACCCTGGGGGTCACGACACTCTTGCTCGATCTCCTTTACCCACTCCTCGACCCGCGCATCAGACAGGGGGCCTAACGATGGGGACATTGGTCGGTAGCCCGCAACAGGAAATCGCGCCGCGCGAGGCGTCGGTAAATCGCGAACGGCTGATGAATTTCGGCTCGTACATCCGCCGCAATCCGGCTCTCGGGTTCGGTTTGTTCATCATCATCCTGCTGCTCCTGATCGGCATCATCGGTCCGCTGTTCGTCGACACCGAGCGGTCCGCCCCGGCCTCGGTCTTGCCGGATCAGCCGCCGTCGCGCGAATTCCCGCTCGGGACCGATGATCAGGGACGTGACCTCTTCGCGGTCGTGGTGGTGGGCTTGCCGCTGACGATGCGCGTCGGCTTTATCGCTGGCATCGTCGGGCTCGGTATCGGGACGATCCTCGGCTTCACCGCCGGGTACTTGGGAGGGATGACCGACACGATCATCCGCACCCTCGCCGATGTGTTGCTCACCGTGCCTGGGCTGGTCGTCCTGATCACCTTCGCCTCCACCGTGAAGGGGACGATCGGTATCGGCACGATGGCGCTGATCGTCGCTTCGCTCGCCTGGATGTGGCCGACGCGCACGATCCGATCGCAGGTACTCAGCCTGCGCGAGCGGGGCTATGTCCAACTCGCCAAGATCTCCGGGATGAGTACCCCCGAGATCATCTTCTACGAGCTGGTCCCCAACCTCCTCCCGTATCTGGCCGGGAGTTTCGTCGGCGCGGTCGGCTCGGCAGTGCTCGCTTCGATCGGGCTCGAAGCCCTCGGCCTCGGTCCGCAGAACGAGCCGACGATGGGGATGACGATCTACTGGGCGATTTCGTTCAATGCGCTGATCCGCGGCCTCTGGTGGTGGTGGCTGACGCCGATCGCCCTGCTGGTCCTGCTTTTCGTCGGCCTGATGTTCATCAGCCTCGGGTTGGACGAACTCGCCAACCCGCGCACACGGAGGACGAATTCATGACCGGCACCGCCGTGGCCACCGATGTCCTGCACGTCGAAGACCTGAGTGTCCACTATCAGACGCCGCGCCGCGTGGTGAAGGCGGTCAACCGCGTGAGCTTCACCCTACGGCCGGGAGAGCGTCTGGGGTTGGCCGGCGAGTCGGGGAGCGGCAAATCGACCACCGCGCTGGCGATCATGCGGCTGATTCGCCCGCCGGGCAAGATCGCCACGGGCTCGATCCTGCTCGGAGGGCGCGATCTCGCGAAGCTTTCTGAAGAAGGGATGCGCCAGGTCCGGTTGGCCGAGGTCGCGCTTATCCCGCAGGGGGCGATGAACTCGCTGAATCCGGTGCGGCGTATTCGTGACCACTTCGCCGACAGTATTGCCGCGCACGACCGCACGGCGAACGACACGCGCATCCGTGAGCGGACCAAGGAACTGCTACGAATGGTGGAACTGCGCGAAGATGTCGCGAAACTTTACCCGCACGAACTGAGCGGCGGGATGAAGCAGCGGGTCTGTATCGCGCTCGGGATCAGTTTGCAGCCGAAGGTGATCATCGCCGACGAGCCGACGAGCGCGCTTGATGTCGTGGTGCAGCGCCAGGTGATGCAGACGCTGGGGACTGTGCAACAACAGCTCGGCGCGTCCGTCATCCTGGTCGGCCATGATATGGGCCTGCTGGCGCAATTCGTCGACCGCCTCGCGGTGATGTACGCCGGTCGCTTCGTCGAGGTAGCCCCGATCCGGGAGATTTTTCGCAATGCTCAGCACCCCTATACGCGCGGCCTGATCGAGAGCTTGCCGACTCTCGGCGAGAAGGGGATTTTTCGCGGGATGTCAGGTCGGGCGTCCGCTTTCCCCGACCCGGATGCGATCCCCGATCTGGAAGAGCTTGCCCCCGATCATTGGGTTGCCCCGCACCCTGCATAGGAGATGGGATGTCTACACTGCTCGAAGCCCATAATGTCACGCAGTTGTTCGGCGACCCCAAGAAGGGTGCCACCCCTGCGCTCGATAACTTCTCGTACGCGATCAGCGACGATGTGCCGTCGTTTACGTCGGTTGTCGGCGAGAGCGGTAGTGGGAAAACGACGCTCGCCCGGATGCTCTTAGGCTTTCTCGCGCCGACGCAGGGTGAGGTCCGCTTCCACGGCGCGGATCTGAAGAAAGTTTCGGGGGCGACGCAGCGACAGTTCCGCCGCGAGGTCCAGGCGATTTTCCAGGATCCGTTCGAGGTCTATAACCCGTTCTACAAGGTCGATCACTTGCTAGAGGTGCCGATCCGCAAATTTAAGCTCGCGGGTTCGCGCGCCGAGTCGCGCGCGATGATGGAGACGGCGCTACGGACCGTCGGCCTCCGTCCCGAGGATACCCTTGGGCGCTATCCGCACCAGTTGAGCGGCGGGCAGCGGCAGCGGATCACCGTGGCGCGAGCGCTGCTGTTGAAGCCGCGGTTGATCGTCGCCGATGAGCCGGTGTCGATGGTCGATGCCTCGTTGCGCGCGACGATCCTGGAGAGCCTCCGGAAGCTGCACGAGGATTTCGCGATCTCGTTCCTCTACATCACGCATGACCTGACCACCGCCTATCAGGTCAGCGAT
>DATCMP010000042.1:0-7805 GCA_036563365.1 Thermomicrobiales bacterium | reverse complement strand
TATGGGCACGCTTTTGTCGTGCTGGCCCTGGCGACCGCCGCCACCTGCCTCGATGAGCCGCGCTACCGCGACGCCGCGCTCCGGACCTGGGCCTTCATGCAACGGCGCTTCGGCGACACGCATGGCGGGCTGATCTGGCATATCGCCCGCGATGGCCGGATCGTGGACGAGGTCCGTTCCCAGAACCCGCTGATGCACACCTTCGAGGCGCTCTTGACCCTCGCCCCGCTCGATGCGGGCGGCACCGTGCTGCGTGATGCGGCGGCGATCTGGCACTTCCTGCAAGCACGACTCCTCGGTCCCGGCTGTTTGCCCGAGTGGTACGATCCCACGTGGCACCCGGCGCGCGCTGAGGAGCGCGCGATCGTGGAAATCGGGCATGCGTTCGAGTGGGCCTTCCTCCTCTCGGAAGCGCAAACGCTCTTGCCGGGGGAGGATCTATTGGGGGCGGGCCGGCAATTCCTCGATTACGGGATGCGACATGGTTACGATGCCGAAGCCGGTGGGATCTACTCCCAGGTCAACTATGACGGCAGCCTCCGTCGGCGGCGCAAGGGGTGGTGGGAACAATGCGAGGCGCTGCGAGCGATTTCTCGCTACGTCGTGCGGCACGATAGCGCCGAACTCGTCGGCCCGCTGCGACAAAGCCTAACATTCGTCCGGGAAAACTACGTCGATGCGACGTATGGCGGCTGGTACGAGGCCCCCCCGGGGATGGGCGACACCGTGTCACTGATGAAGGGGCACCCCTTCAAGCTCGATTATCACGTCGTCAATATGTGCCGCGAACTGCTCCAGATCGGCTAAGGGTTCACTCACGGTGCGGCGCGGCGGGAACGATTCCCGCCGTGTCCGTCCCGCGGGGCCGTCGCTGACGCGTCGACGATTCCGGCCAGACGCGCGGGAGGGTCCCGTCGAGGTGGTCTTTCATCGCCCGGTAGGCACGCGCCGCTTCGCCGGAACGGACGGCGTCGTAGATATGCCGATGGGCGGCGAGTGCGCCCGGGATCGCGTTCGGGAACTCGTTCGTCACCTCGCGGCTGACATGGAGCAGATCGCGGATGGTGACCAGGAGGCGCATCAGGATACGGTTCCCCATCGCCGCCGCGAGCAGATTGTGGAAAGCGATATCTTCCACTAGGAAGGTGTCCGGCTGAGCGAATAACAGCGCCTGCCGGGCCAGGGAATCTTCCAGCGCTTGCAGGAGGGCCGGGTTGACACGCTGAGTGGCTTCGGCGGCGATTGCCGGTTCCAGCATCTGGCGCACGCGCAACGAGTCCCGCAGGAGGGGGCCGATCAGCCCTTCCTCGCGATAACTGGTGAGGACCAGGCGGTCGAGGACATCCCATTCTTCTTCCGCGGCGATGACGGTGCGTCGACCGTGGCGGATCACGATCATCCCCGCTTCTTCGAGCCGACGCAAAGCTTCCCGGATCACCATGCGGCTGACCCCGAACCGGGCGATCAGTTCAGTTTCAGCCGGTAAGGTCGTCCCCACCGGCAGCTTTCCCAGCACGATCTGGCGCGCGATCTGGCGGCTGACGTCATCGTGTAAACGCCCATCGCGCACGCTCGGGGAGAAGGTGTCGGCCATGTACCCTCGCAATCGTCGTCGGTTCGGATAGCGCCCACGTCGAACGATATCTGTTGCCCAGTCCTAGAGATCGCATGACTGGTCAGGCACGTTGCTTGACAGGCGGAAGTGCCGACTGCTATTCTCCGAACGGGGCAACTCATCGGACATCTGCTCACTCGATGAGTACCGCGTTCCACGCGATTATCGTCCAGTCGCGTGCCGCGTATTTATACCCGATCAGGAGAGGAGCCGATGCGGATGCAGATAACGGCCGTCGATACCTACTTCGTGCAGGTAGCGCCGCATTTGCGCACCTGGCTATTCGTCAAAGTCTCGACCGATCGGGGTGTACACGGCTGGGGCGAGGGGACCCTCGAGGGGAAAGAACAGATCGTTGCTGCGGCAATCAGCGGTTACGCCCAGCAGCATGGGATCATCGGGTCCGATCCGCGACAGATCGAACGCCTGTGGCAACGCCAGTACCGGCACGGCTTCTGGCGCGGCGGCGTGGTCTTAGGTTCGGCGATCAGCGCGCTCGATCAGGCCCTCTGGGACATCAAGGGGAAGCTGGCGGGATTGCCCGTCTACGAACTCCTCGGCGGGGCGTGCCGCGATCGGGTGCGGCTCTACACCCATTGCAACATCGGGCCGGAGGCGGAGGCGCACGGAGCCGACGTGCCCACGCTGATGGCCGCCGGGTGGACCGCCCTCAAAACCACCTCATTCGAGCGGAGCCCGGACAATTATGAGTCGGAGGCGGTCGCCATCGCCGTACGCCAGATCGCCGGGTGCCGCGCAGCCGGCGGCCCGGAGCTCGAGCTGTTCGTCGATAATCACGGGCGGACGCGCGCCTCGATCGCCAATCGGATCCTCGACGCGGTCGCGCCGTACAACATCGCCTGGTTCGAGGAGCCGGTGCAGCCGGAAGATACGGATGGCCAGCGGCAGGTGATGGCGTATCCCAAGAATACCGAGATCGCCACCGGCGAGCGCCTGTTCTCGCCCTGGGAATTCCGCGAGGTCATCGAGCGGAAGCTGACCGACATCGTGCAGCCGGATATCTGCCACGCCGGCGGGATCACCGCGCTGAAGAAGATCGCGGCGATGGCCGAGGCGCACCACATCCAGGTCGCGCCGCACAACCCGCAGGGGCCGATCTCCACCGCGGCCTCGATCCACCTCGCGGCGTCGATCCCCAACTTCCGGATCCTCGAATTCGCCAATCAGCTGAACGAACCCGGCTGGGCGGAGGTCCAGACCGAAGCGCTGGTCCTCACACCCGGCTGGGCGGCGTTGCCGACACGCCCGGGGCTGGGGATCGAACTCGACGAGGAAGTGCTGGCCCGTTACGCGGTCGAGCCGACCGGCTACTATCCGGGCCAGAACGATATAGACGGCACACCGGCCAATGTGTGAGCGCGTTTCCCGTGGCGGTCGATGCTGTCCTAATGGGAAGAGCGTGCTCCCAGATCATGCGCAGTATGGGACAGCCGTACACCGGGCACGCCGGTTGGTGAAGGTAGGGGTGGAACATGAACGATCCCGGGGCTGCCAACAAGTGCGTGGACGACTTCGCCGCCAGTCGTCTTGGTCGTCGTGAATTCCTGTCGCGTGCGGCGCTGCTCGGCCTATCGGTCGGGCGTGCTAGTCGCGGCGAGCGGGGGCGGGGCCACAGCAGTCCGTAGTCCGTAGTCCGTAGTAGAGGATGGTGGCTGGCGCGGTGCATTAACGTCACCGCCTAGCCACTGCCGACCGCCGGCTGCCGACTCAACCACGGAGGTTCTTGTGGCCGTAGCAACTCCCACCATCGGCACCCGGCCTCCGCACCAGCGGCGTTCGCGCGGGTTGTTCAGCGAGATGCGGCGCCATTGGGCCGACTATGTCTATGTCGCCCCGGCGCTGCTGGTGATGCTCTTCGTCATCGGCTACCCGATCGCCTACACGATCTATCTCTCGTTCTTCAGCACCCCCCCGAGCTCCGCCAACTGGTACTTCAACGGGATCGAGAACTATCAGCGCATCCTCGGCGATCCGCAACTCAGCTTCTGGGAGTCGACCAAGAACACCTTCATCTGGACCGTCGCCTCGACCTTCTTCGCCTTCGTCCTCGGCTTCGGCGCCGCGCTGATCGTCAATCGCGAATTCCCCGGTCGCGGGATCATCCGCGGCCTGCTGCTGATCCCGTACATCATCAGCCAGGTGCCCGCCGCCTACATCTGGCGCTGGCTCTACAACAGCGATTACGGGTTGATCAGCGGCACGCTCAAACAACTCGGCTGGATCGAGCGGTCGATCGTCTTCCTCGACTCGCGCGACCTGGCGATGCCCGCGGTGATCGTGGTGAACGTCTGGAAGGAGTTCCCCTTCGCGATGGTCCTGCTGCTGGCCGGCTTGCAGACCGTGCCGAGCGGCCTGCTGCGCGCCGCGAAGATCGACGGGGCGGGCACGATTCAGACCTTCTTGAATGTGACCGTGCCCCACCTGCGGAATGTGATCCTGGTCTCGACGATCCTCCTCTTCGTCGCCAATCTCAACTCCTTCACGTTGATCTGGTTGATGACCGGCGGCGGGCCGGCGGGCGCGTCGCAGATCTGGATCATCAAGGTCTATACTTTGGCGTTCCAGGACTTGCAGTATGGGCGGGCCTCGGCGTTCGCGGTGATCCTCTTCATCATCATGATGCTCTTCGGTTACTTCTACGTGAAGGCCCTCACCGGGCAGGAGCGGAAGGAAGCATGAGTACCGCCGCCTACGACGACGAGCAGGTCAGCAAGGCCGTCGCGACGAGCCCGGCGCGCACGGCGACGGCGCGGGCGACCACGGCAGCCGGTGCGCGCGTCCGGCGGCGCAGGCGTCGCCGGATCACCGGCCTCGATGTGCTGGCGATCGTCTTCATGATCGGGTTGCTCGCCTTCGCGGTCATCCCGATGGCCTGGATGCTCTCGACCTCGCTGAAGTCGCAGTTCGCCGCGATCCAGACCCCGCCGCGCTGGATCCCGGCGCAGCCGACCTTCGATGCCTATAAGAACCTGCTGTCGCCGGAGAGCGCCACCGGCGGGCGTTTCCTCCGCTTCTTCCTGAATAGCGTGCTGGTCTCGACGACCACGACCGTGATCGGGCTGCTGGTCGCCATCCCGGCGGCGTATGCCTTCTCGCGTTTCCGCTTCCCGGGCCGTAACCTCCTGTTCTTCGCGGTGCTGGTGCGGAACATGTTCCCGGTCGTGGTCTTCCTGATCCCGCTGTTCCTGCTGATGAAGCAGTTCGGCCTGATCAACACCTACTGGTCGCTGATCCTGACCTATCTCACCTTCGGGCTGCCCCTCTCGATCTGGCTGCTGAAGGGGTTCTACGACAACATCCCCCCCGAGCTGGAGCGCGCCGCGCGGATCGATGGCGCGACGCGGTTCCGCGCCTTCTGGTCGATCGTGATGCCGCTCTCGGCCTCGGGGATCATCGCCACCGGGATCTTCACCTTCATCGGCGCCTGGAACGAGTACGTCTACGCGGCGACCTTCCTCAACAACGACAAGCTCAAGACGCTGCAACCCGGCCTGCAGAAGTTCTTCGGCGAGTTCTCGAACAACTGGCCCGGCCTGATGGCGGCGCAATTCGTGTCCAGCGTCCCGATCGTCATCCTGTTCCTGGTCTTGCAGAAGTACTTCGTGCGGGCGCTGGCCGAGGGTGCGACGAAGGCATAAGGGCGAGTAGTCGGCAGTCGGTCGCCAGTAGTCAGCGAGGTTTGCTGACTCGGTGCTGCTCTGCGGCTACAGTGCCTCTGTCGGGTCACCGACTACTGACTACCGGCTACCGACTACCGAGGGGGAGCTATGGCCGAGGTGACGCTGGAAAACGTCGTCAAGATGTACGGCGACGTGGTGGCGGTCGATAACGTCTCCTTGACGATCAAGGATGGGGAATTCATCTCCCTGGTCGGGCCGTCGGGGTGCGGCAAGACGACGACGCTGAATATGATCGCCGGGCTGATCGAACTGACCGATGGCGGGATTTTCATCGGCGAGCGCGATGTGACCGATCTCGATCCGAAAGATCGCGATATCGCGATGGTCTTCCAGAACTACGCCCTCTACCCGAACAAGACCGTCTACAAGAATCTCGCCTTCCCGCTGGAGATGCGCCGTATCGGCAAGGCGGAGATCGACAAGCAGGTGCGGTCCACCGCGGAGATCCTGTCGATCACCGCGTTGCTGGAGCGGAAGCCGCGCGAGCTGTCCGGCGGGCAGCAGCAGCGCGTCGCCCTCGGCCGGGCGCTCGTGCGGAGCCCGAAGGTCTTCCTGATGGATGAGCCGCTGTCGAACCTTGATGCGAAGCTGCGCGTCCAGATGCGCGCCGAGCTGAAGCGGTTCCACCACGAGTTGAGCGCGACGGTCATCTACGTCACCCACGACCAGATGGAAGCGATGACGATGTCCGACCGGATCGTGGTGATGAACAACGGCGTGTTGCAGCAGGCGGGCACCCCCGACGAGCTGTACTCGCGCCCGGTGAACCTCTTCGTCGCCGGGTTCATCGGCAGCCCGTCGATGAACCTGTTGCCGGGCCGGGTCACGCGCAACGGTAGCGCGTCGGTGATCAAGGGCGATGGGGGCGACTGGGAGTTCGCGCTCTCGCCCGAGAATGGCACGCGCGCCTTCGCCTCGACCGACGGTTCGGTCACGCTCGGGGTGCGCCATAACAATATCACGCTGCACAATGCGGCGCGGCCGGGCGCGATCAAGGCGCGGGTGTATACCGTCGAGCCGACCGGCGACGTGACCTTCGTCCACGTGCGGCTGGGCGAGCAGATCCTCGTCGCCAGCACCGACCCGCATTTCGAGACCGCGGCCGACGCGGCGATCTGGCTCGAATTCGACCAGCGGGCCATCCACCTCTTCGACGGGCAGACCAAGGGCGCGCTCACGACCGAGGGCGCCGTGGTCGGCGCGGGGGCGCGCTAATGGAGCACACTAGCCCATCGCGGGTTCGCCGGGACCCGCCGGTCACGCCCGACACCCCCTGCGTCCCTGTTGTGTCGTTGTGACGAATGATTGCCACGGAGGGTTTGATGAGTAGGTATCGTGACGCTGAGAAGCTGGCGAATGCGCTCTATTCTGGTCGGTTAGGCCGTCGGGAGTTCTTCACCCGCGCTGCCGCGCTCGGTCTCTCGGGGAGCGTCCTGGCGGCCGCGCTCGCCGCCTGTGGCGCTACGGAGACCCCGACGAGCGCGCCCGTGCCCTCCGCCGCGCCATCCGCGGCCCCGACGACCGGTGCGGCCAGCGGCGCCGGCGCGACCGCGACGACCGCCCCGCGCGCGGCGGCCACCGCCGCGGCCGCCACCTCGCCGGTCGCGGCCGGGACACCGAGCGGCAACACGCGCACCGGGATCGGCGCGGGCGAGTGGAACCCCGAGTCGATCCGCGCGAACGCCGGGACGCTGCAGATCGACACCAAGGCCGCCGTCGCCAAGATCACGCCCCTCGACCATAAGGGCAAGCTGGCGGTCTGGTACACCGGCGCGGATGCCTCCTCCCCGCAGATCACCGTGGACTACTTGAAGCAGTTCTGGGCGACCTGGAATCAGACCTACCCCGGCATCCCGCTGAACGAGGGCGATCAGGTCCAGAACATCAACTACAACGAGCAGATTGACAAGCTGCGGACCGCCACCGCCGGGAACGCCGCCCCCGACATCACGCGCCTCCAGGCGCTCGGCGGGATCGAGCTCGCGGTGAAGGGCTACCTGCAGGAGCTCAAGCTGGAGGACTTCGGCTACAAGCGGGAGGACTTCTGGAGCGGGGCGCTCAAGTCGTGCATCTGGAACGACAAGATCTACGGGATCCCGACGAACAACGAGACGATGGCGTTCATCTGGAACAAGAAGATCTTCGAGCGCGCCGGGCTCGACCCGAATAAAGGCCCGGCGACCTGGGATGACGTGGTGAAGTATTCCAAGCAGATCAAGGACAAGACCGGCAAGTCGGGCTACGGGATGGTGGCGAAGGTCAACGCCGGGAACACGCCGTTCCGCTTCATGCCGATCCTCTGGGCCTACGGCAGCGGCGCGCTCGACGAGGCGGAGCCGAACCCGACGTACCAGAAGGTGCTGATCAACAACGAGGGCGGGGTCGCGGCGCTGCAGGCGTACTACGACATGTACGTGCGCGACCAGTCGGTGCCGACCTCGGCGCTGACCAACACCCAGGTCGAGAACCAGGACCTCTTCATCAGCGAG
>DATCMP010000040.1:0-18497 GCA_036563365.1 Thermomicrobiales bacterium | reverse complement strand
TCGTTGACGCCCTTGAAGTTGTCCAGGTCGATGTACAGCAGCGAGACGGGCGCGCCGCCGCGCCGCAAGCGGGCGAGTGCCGTCCCCAGCGCCGTAGCCAAGCCGCGGCGGTTGGGCAACCCGGTCAATGCGTCATGGCCCGCCAGGTGGAGCAGCCGCCCCTCGCTCGCCCGCAGGTCCGCGTAGAGGCGCGCGCGCTCCAGGGCGATGCCGACCTGCTCGCCGAGCGCCGCCATCAGGCGCAGATCCGCCTCATCCAGGCGCATGCCGCCGGTGCTCTCCACGTTCAGGAAGCCGGCCGGGTGCCCGGCATCGAACAAGGGGATGCAGATCTCCGAGGTGACGCCGTCGATCGCGCCGAGGAAGGCGGGGTCGGCGGCCACATCGGCGATGAGGAGCGGCCGCCCCGCCGCCACCGCGCGTCCCGATACCCCCGCGGTCACCGGGACGCGCGGCAGGACGCGGTCGTAGCCGACCTGGTGCTGGAGGACGTGCTCCGTCCCCTCGCGCAGGTAGAGGCTGACCTGGGTGTAGCCGAAGGTCGCGGCGATCCCCTCCACGACCGCCCGGACCACGGCGATCGGGTCGAGTTCGCGGGCGAGCGCCGTCCGCACCCGGTCCAGCAGGCGCAGCTCCCGCGCCTGTCGCGCGGCGTCGGCATGCAGGGCGCGGTAACGCGCCTCGCTCGCCCGCAACGCCGCCTCGGCGACCTTACGCCCGTCGATGTCCTGGAGCTGGGAGATGAAGTGGGCGGGGCGGGCCCGCTCGTCGCGCACCAGCGACACACTCAGCAGCGCCCAGACGTAGTGTCCGTCCCGGTGGCGGTAGCGTTTCTCCATCTGGTAATCGTCGATCGCGCCGTCGAGCAGGGCCGCCACCTGGTGCAGGTCGGCGTCGAGGTCGTCCGGGTGCGTGAGGGACTGGAAGTCAGTCGCCAGCAATTCGGCCTCCGCGTAACCGAGCAGGGCACAGAGCGCGCGGTTGACCCACAGCCAGCGCCCCTCCAACCCGATCAGCGCCATGCCGATCGCCGCGTGGACGAAGGCGTTGCGGAATTGGCTGTCGCCCAATGGCAGCGCGGGGGCGGGGGGAGGGGCGGTTGGCATAGGCACACTCGGCTCCTGGCGACGCGAACGGACGCGACGCAACATGCGCGTATGAGCAGTGTAGGGCACGCCCACTCCAGGGGGTATAGGCCAGTGGTCCCGGTTACTCCCCATCCTCCAGGATCGGAGGTGGCCAAGCGATGAGCACGCGGGCCTCGAAGCGCTCGCGGGGCTACCCTCACCCGCTCGTGCTCCAGGTGCGGCTGGCGGCGCTCACCGACGATACCCCGCCGCGCCTGCTGGAGCCACCGACCCCGCCATCGCTACGGATCAGCGAGGAAGACTTTCAGGCGCTGGTCGTGGACCTGGCCGAGCGCTTCCGCTGGCTCTGCTGGCACGACAACGACAGCCGGCGCAACGACGCCGAGCTGCCCGACCTGCTGCTGCTGCGCGAGCGGCTCATCTGGCGCGAGCTGAAGACGCAGAAGGGCAGGCTCAGCGCCGAGCAGGCGGCGTGGGGCGAGCGGCTCCTCCGCGGCGGGCAGGACTGGGCGATCTGGCGGCCGCAGGATTGGGGATTGATTGTGGATACGCTGACGAAGGAAAGGGAGTGAGTGGGGCGCGGCTGGGGCGATTCGCACGCCCATCGCGGGAGGGGGTTAGCCTCAACCGCTGTGCCGCTCGCCACCGCGCCAGACACAGGATAGCAGACATTTGTAGCTAGCGAGGAGAGACGAACGATGGGCGGATTCGCCGACGCCGCACCGACCGGTGCCTACCTGACGCCCACCGGTTCGCCGAGGAGCCAGCCACGCCGCCCATCCACGGCGACCTCGACCCAGAAGTACGCGTCGGCGACCTCACGCCCGCCCAGCAGGGCGATCACCGTGCCGCGGGGGAGGGACGCGATGATCGGGAAATCGAGGCCGGGCCCGGTACGCAGGTTGAGCATGGGTACGCCGACGGTGGCGAGCACGCCTGCGGGGCGCGTCGGTTCCACCGGCGGGGGCGGCGCCTCGGGTGTCGCCACCATCGCCTGCGGAGGCCTGCATGACGGTCGCGGCATTGCCTCCCTGGTGGGGTGAGGTCGAGGCGATGGCCGATGTCCTGGCGTTCGCGCAGGAATTGACCGCCGCCGAGCCGACGATCGCCATGCTCACCCCGGTCGAATGGGCCGAGCGCAACCGATTCATCGACGGCCACGCCTTCAGTCTGGCGCGCTTCACCCCGTTGCGCGAGCTCTATGAGGACGATCACCCGCACATCGTGGTCCTGAAACCAGCCCAGCGCGGCGTGTCCGAGTGGGCGATCAACCGCGCAATGTTCGCCCTGGAACACGGAGCCGAGGCGTGGGGGCCGCGCGACCCGGACGGCAAGCCAACCAAAGAGGGTTTGAACGGCGCCTATCTCTTCCCCACGCAGGCCGCGCTCTCCGACTTCTCCAAGGAGCGGCTGGGCGGACTCAAGGAGGAATCCGCGCACCTCGCCGGGCTCTTCCACGACGGCTACGACGACGTTACCTTCAAGCAGGTGGGGCGCTCCTACCGCTACCTGCGCGGCGCGTGGTCGGTCTCGGCGCTGCTCTCGTTCCCGGCCGACGTGCTCGTGCTCGACGAGTTCGACCGGATGGATCCGAAGGCGGTCGCGCTGGCCCGTCGTCGCCTCAACGCCTCGCTCATCCGGCGCGAGATCGACCTATCCACCCCCACGGTGCCGGGGCGGGGGATCGACGCGCTCTACCAGCAGAGCGATCGCCGCGTCTACGAGCAGCCCTGCCCGCGCTGCGCCGCCTGGCACGTCTACGAGTTCAAGCGGGACGTGCGCGCCGACGGCGAGCCGTTCGGCGTCTGGCAATACTGGGGGCGCGAGCGCCTGGCGAACGCCGCCTTCGCGGTCGGATGCCCGTCCTGCGGCCATCTGTACGGGTGGCGATCGCGGCGGGACACCACAACAGCGACGGCGGCGACGCCTTCGAGTATACGCAGACCGGCGAGCTCGCCGAGGCGGTGGCGCGGCACTGCGCGCGGCTGGGCCTCGACGTGCGGGTGATGCAGCCGGACGGCCCCGACGCCGACGCCGAGCGGGGCGACGGGATGTTCCCGGGCGGGATCTGGGATGTGGCGAAGGCGGTGGTCGCGCTGAAGAGTGGCGGATGGCTGCCGGACATCTTCATCGAGTGCCACACCGAGGGCGGCGGCACGACCGGCGTCTTCGCGATCTACCCCGACTGGGACGGCGACGTCGATACGGACGTGAAGACGAAGCTCGGCCCATTGGTGGCGCAGAAGGTCAGCGCCGCGACCGGGCTGGGCCTGCGCCGCGCCGGGAAGGACGGGATCAAGGGGGTCTGCTCCGAGAAGGAGACCGGGGTCGGGATCACCGGCTTCCGCCTCGGCATCTTCAACCTCTCGGCCCCGCTCGCCAGCACGACCACGCCGCTGATCGTGGAGTACGGGGCCCACGACAAGGAGCCCGACCTGACGATCGTCAAGCGCCCGGGCTTCTTCGACGCGGCGGGCAAGGCGACGGCGGAGGCGTTCGCCGAATTCCTGGGGGTACAGGCGCAAGGGGGGACCGTGGTGAAGGAACCGATTACGCAGGACAAGCCGCGGGACGAGGCGTCGGAACTGAAGCGGTGGGTCGATACCCTGATCCCGTGGGAGGCGCGCGGCCCCCTGAAGCGCGAGGGCGTCGTGGATCTCCGCGAGTTCGGTGGGGCGCAGGAAGAGTGGCTGGCGCTCTATGAGCGGGTGGTCGCGCACCGCCTGGCCGGGGGCAACTTCGTCATGACGCTCGAAGGGTGGGACGCGCTGCGGAACGCCGGCAAGGTGGTCATCTACTAACCCGCTAAATAGCTCTGAGGTTCGAGGGTCGAGCATAGGGGGTAGGGGACGGCCATGATCATCCAGGACGTGAGCCGCGAGCACAACATCAACGGGCGCTGCGCCGGCGTGATCGGCGCTGGCCCGTTCACGCGCTATGTCGAGGTCGAGCGCGATGACATCGTGGTCTGCGCCTCCGATGTCGATGGCGACGGCAACCCGGTCGAGATCCACCGCGCGCAGGACGAGCTGCGCGGGCTGGACTTCGCCACGCGCACGATCCAGTGCCGGCGCAGCGGCATCGACGGCAAGCTCATCCTCGTGCTCGGCGGGCTGACGCCGGGGAGCGGGGCGAGTCGGCGGCTGACGCTGAAGCTCGACCTGGTCGTCGCGCCCGCCACATAGTCCCCAGTCATAACCATCGGGGTTCGCCATCGGGGTAACCCCACACAGAAGGAGGAGACCATGCCACCGGACACAACGACCGTGCCGCCGCTGGCCTTCGATGACACCACGATCATTAACTTCCTGATCGGTATCTTCCTGCCGATGGCGATCGCCTTCGTGCGGAGTCGTTACGCCTCGTCGCGCTTCGCCGCGCTCTTCGCCTTCCTCGTCTGCGCCGGCGTGGCCGTGCTGGTGACGATCGTCGGTAAGCAGTTCTTCGGCGCGTGGTCGCCCTCGGCGGGTGAGAACGTGCGCCTCGTGGTGCTCAACGCGGTGGCGATCCTGATGAGCGCCCGGTCGATGTTCGCCCGCCTCTATCAACCGCTCGGCATCACGCAGGCGCTCGAAAAGGTCGGCCCGCAGCTCGGCGCGACCGCACCATCGGCGGCACCGCGATCCGCCGGTATCCCCTAACGGCTACTCCTCACGCTCATGCGGGGTAGCGCCGTATCCCTCCTTCCCTATCCCCATCCTCCCGGCCCGGTGATGCTACGGCGTCACCGGGCCTTCTCGTCTGGTAGGGTTACCGCCCGGTACGGTTTAACCCGTGCTGCGGCGTTGGATCGCCCGTTCGCGCTGCGCCTGCAGGGTCTCCCAGCGCAGCAGTTCGGTGGCCAGTGGCGCATCGGAGGCTTCCGCTGGCAGGCGCTGCACGATCAGTCCGTCGGCGTGCTCGATCACCCGCACGAGGCGCGCCCCGCGCCGGTCCATCTCCTGCCCGAGCACGCGCAACGCCTCCCGGTAGCCCAGCCCGGAGGGGTGGGGCGTCGGGCGGTGCCCCGCCCCCGGCCGGTAGCGCAGCCACCGCTCGTCGTTCCAGAGCGCCAACACCCCGGCGGGTGCCAGCCGCGCGCGCTCGACGTGCCCTGGCCGCGCGACGGGATAGGCCTCGATCACCAGATCTTCCCCGCGCATGTCAAGGCGGAGACCAGCCAACCGCTCCCTGTCGAGCTGCCATCCGAGCGCGCGTAAGGCCTCCCGGTAGGGTAGCGTCAGGCCGTCGGCGTCGATCTGCATCAGACTTCCTTCTCTTGCCGCAGCCGCTCGATCGCGCGCCGATCGTTGAGGCGCAGGCCGTCGTACACCACGAGCCCGCGGCAGCGCGGATCGCGCAGGCGCGGCCGGCAGGCCGCGAGCGCCGCGGCGAACGAGGGATAGAGCCGCTCCCATTCCGACGCGCGCGTCTCCCCGAACCGCCAGATCAGCAGGGCCGTACCCGGGCGCGCCACCCGCGCCGCGTAGCGCGCCCGAGCCTCCACCATGCGCATGACTCACCCCCACGCCTCCGCTCGCCGCGTTCCCGCCATAGGGTGTCTCTTGTCGCCCATGTTGACACGGTGTGGGCGTGGAGGCGGTGGAGAGACGGTGGAGGGATGGTGGAGGGATGGTCGGCCGGGAGCCGCTGCGACGCGCCCGGCGGTCCTTCGACTCCTCTCCCCTCGCATCTGTAGTCGCAGCCCCGCGTCGCCCTCACCGGCGGCGCAGGGCATACTCCTGTGCGTCCTGGCCGCGTCGTGCGCCGAGGACGCGGACAGCGAGCGCGTTGATCGCCCGCGGGCATCCGGGGCCCGCTGCCAGGGCGTATAACGCTATGGGGGACCAGTCAGGCGACGTATTTGGCGCGGGAGGCGGCGGTGCGGTTACAGGAAGTGCGGCAGCGCTACGCGGCGCACCGGGCGCGCCGGGGCGAGACGCTGCTGATCATGGGGCCGAGCGCGGGCGCGGCGGGGACGGAGGAGTTGTACCAGTCGCTGTGGGCCGCAGAATTGGCCGTCGCGGCGCGGCTGAGCGCGTTCGGCGGCGACCTATGGCTCTACGACGGGCAGCGGCTCTACGACGCGGGGGCGGTGAGGGCGCGGATCGGGCTGGCCATTGTCGCGTCGATGCCCGCCGAGCGAGCGGGGGCGGAGCGAGCCGCGGCCCGCACCGGGCCGCCCCGGCATTGCGCCGGGGCGGCCCGGTATGGGTGTTTGCTCGTACTTTGGGAGGAAGTAACCAAAATCAGCCGGGGGATTGTCGCCACGCTCGCGCGTGCTATAGTGCGTCCACCGGGGCCGCGCGGCACGCGGTCGGATCCACGCGAGGAGGTCATGCCGATGAAGAAGCCGTACACGCGGCCCACGCTGGTCACCCACGGGACGGTCGGCACGCTCACGGGTTTCATCGGTGGGACGGCGGGCGATGGGATCGCCGGTAGCGGGACCTTGCCCCCGCCGCCATAGGCAGGGAGCGGGCGGCCAGATCTGACAGTGAGGGACTGTCGCCCTGGTACGGGCGACGGTCCCTCGCCTGTTGTCACCGGGAGGGATCACCGATGCCGCAATGGGTCATCGCCGTTCAGTGCACCTTGGAGGCCGACTCACCGGACGAGGCCAACGCCTGGCTCGCCGACGAACTGAACCGGAAGCTCAGCCCGGGCGAGGAGGGCAGCCGGTGGAAGAACGGCGTGGGGGAAGCGCCGCGCTACCAGCTCGCCAGTATCCAGGCGAGGATCACCAGGGCCGCGAGCACCCAGTGCCACCGGCGCATAACGCCTCCCTCCCCGACAGCGCGCCATGACCCTGCGGCGCGCTGCCACCGGGCCGAATGGGCTATGGCCGCCGGGACCACGGGCGGCTATCCTTGTGGGTGAGCGCGACGCACGTCCGCGCAGCCGACACCCGGAGGACACGATGCCCGCAGGTCGCCGATACCCCCGCGCGTTGCCCGGGCAGGGGCTGGTCGAGTACGCGCTCCTGGTCGCCGTCCTCGCCGTCGCCTGCCTCGTCGCCCTGTTCTTCCTCGGAGATGCCGCCACACGGGCGTACCGGGACATCGGGGGGGCGCTCGACGGGCCGGTATCCGTCACCGCGCCCTCGGCGACGCCCGCCCCCGGCGTGCCGACGAACCCCGAGCAGTGCAAGAACGGCGGTTGGCAGGCGTTCGGCCCGCCCGCCGGCCCTTTCCAGAACCAGGGCGATTGCCAGAGCTGGGCCAACGCCCACCCCTAGCGTGGCCGGCCCTGCTGCTCACGCCGGCGGTATCGCGGCCGAGGGCTGACCGGGACCAAAGTACCACCCTGGGCGACCGTCATTTGTCCCCTCCGACGCGTATACATAGGCAGGGACACGTGTGGCGAGCGTTCCCGGCGTGGGGGGCGGTGAGGCGGTCACCGCCCTTCGCCTTGCCCGGCGCGCGGCCGCCGATGCGGCTACGCCTGGCGCAGCAGGGTGCGCACCAGCGCGACGACGTGGTCCAGATCGAACGGCTTCTGCAGGAAGACGACCGGGGCGGCGGGGGGCACCGGCAGCGTCAGGGCGCTCATCAGGATGATCGGCAGGGGCGCGCCGACCCGCCCGGGCTGGCGGGCGATCACCTCCAACCCGGTGGCGCGGGGCATCTGCTGGTCGGTCAGCAGCAGGTCCGCGCGCTCCGCCGCGAGCTGGGCCAGCGCCGCCAGGCCGTCGCCCGCCCGGCGGACGTGGTAGCCCTCGCCCTCCAGCGTCTCGGTGAGGCAATCCAGGATGGCGGCGTCGTCCTCGGCAATCACGATCAGGGGGCCCATGGGTCGCTCCTCGCGCGGCACCGCAGTGGCGTCGGGGCGACCACCTACCGCCCGACGACGCAGGATACGGGCCGCGGGCGGGCGGCGGGGCGGCTGCGCTCGCGCCGCCGTGTGCTATACTGGGGGTCGATTGCTGACAAATGGGCCGCATGGCCCCCTCGTCGGCCGTCCCGAGTACGGGACACGCCCGCGAGGAGGTTCCCCCATGTCCGGCGCGCATATCGCGGTGATCAACGACGACCCCGTCTTCCTCGACCTCATGGCCGAGATCCTCGGCGACGAGGGCTACCAGGCGACCCTGCACCACGGCGGGCCGGCCGTCTACCCCGCCCTCAAGCGCGACGTGCCCGACCTGATCGTGCTGGACCTCCGCATGCGCACCCCCGACGACGGCTGGGAGCTGCTGCAGGTCCTGCGGCTGGACCGCGCCCTGGCGGCGGTGCCGGTGATCGTCTGCTCGGGCGACGTCCACTTCCTGCGGGAGCACGCGGACCAGCTGCGCGCGAAGGGCTGCGACACCCTGGCCAAGCCGTTCGACCTCCCCGAGCTGCTCGCGAAGGTCGCCGCCGAGCTGGCAGGTCGCGCCGGCGCGCAACCCGGCACGCCTCAGTCGTAGACCGACTCCAGGTGCCACACGTCGGCGACCCGATCGTGGAAGATGACGCAGCGCAGGCCGTCGCGCGTGACCAGGTCGTAATGGTCGCGCGCGATCGCCGCGTCGTCGCCGCGCCACCATTCCGCCTTGAGGGCCCACCGGTGGCGGATCGCCGCGACCACGCGCGCGCGCCTGCGCCAGACGAACAGCCGTGGGCGGCCCTGCGGATCGCACCAGAGCTGGATGATCGGCGCGGGGTCGAGACGGCGCACGCCCATGGCTTCGGCCTCGCTACGCCGGTCGGTCGTCGCCCGTACTAGGCCGGTCGAAGAAGGGCGCGGCTGGGACGATTTGCACGCCGATCGCGGGGGATGCTCAGTCGCCACTGACCCCGGTGTACCACTCGCCACCGCGCCCTTACCAGCCTACCAGCGCGAGGTTGAGGATCGGTTGCCTCCCCTAGCTCGCCGCCGCCTCGCCCGCGTCGCTGCGCCAGCACCAGCGCTGCGGCGTCCCGGCGATCCGCCCGATGACGCCCTCCGCCTCCAGCGCCGCCAGGTGCCGCGCGACCGTCGCCTTCCCCATGCCCGCACGAGTGATGATCTGCGGCGTGGTCAGCGCCACCGAGGAACGCCGCACCATCCCGCGGATCACGCCCCGCACATCCCGGCTGATGCCGGCTTCCCTGCCCATCTCGCCGCCCCTCCTCGTGCCGAGCCGTCGACGCAGCACGGCGATACCCGCATATGAGCGCCATGAGCGCGCGTCACGCCGCTCCGCACCCCGAGCATAGCGGGTCGCGCCACGTCAAACTATCCCGCACCAGTCCCGCGCCGATCCGCCATCCGTCGCCTAGCCGCGAGACCTTCGTCCCGAGGCCGCCCCGCCCCACCACCACGCCCGGCACCCCGAACCGCCGCCAGTTCGCTTGCAGGTGCCCGCAGTAGGCCCACGCGACATTATCGAAGAAACGATCCACGCGCCACGGCGTAGTATCTAGCAGTCACCGTGAGACAACTCGACGCGCCCGTGGCGCGGGAGAGGAGACGGCCCATGACCCGCTGGCGCACCACACTCCCCGGCCTGCTGCTGCTCGGCCTCGTCGCCTGCGGGGGCGCCCCCGCCGCGACGGTCAGCCAGCCGCTCGGCGCGGCGACCGCCGCCGCCGCGCCGAGCGCCGCGCCCACCACCACCCCGCGCGCCGTCGCGGCCACGACGGCCACGGCCGCCGCGCCGGGGTCGCCCGCCACGCCGGGGTCGGCGGGCATCCCCACCCGCGTCCCGGGCGCGCCCGCCGCCCAGCAGCCGGGCGGGCCGGTCCCCGCCGGCTGGCAGGTCTACCGCGGCCCGCGCGAGTTCCCGATCGTCATCGCCTACCCGCCCGACTGGACCGCGGACGACTCGTACTTCCCGGCTCAGTACGTGCTCTTCCTCTACGGCCCGGCCAAGAACGTGGACGAGGAAGAGAGCGTGGAGATCACTGCCGGGCCGGAGGACCCCGGCGCGAACATCGACGTCCTGCGCGACGACTTCTTCTACCGCAAGACCCCGTTCTGCGACAAGACCGGGATCGAGTACACCACGCAGCGCCAGCTCACCGGCGCCGCCTTCGCCATCCTCGGCGCGACGTGCGACCAGTCGAACGAGCTCGCCTTCTTCCAGGTCGCCTCCGGCCTCAAGGGGGGGGACGGCTGGAACATCGCGATGCGCACCCCATACGCGCGGCGGGACCAGCGCCTGCGCGAGGTCTTCGACCCCATGCTCGCCAGCCTCAACATCTACGCCCCCTTCGAGCGCTGACGCCCCTTTATATCGGCCACGCCGGCGCGTCATCAACGGCGAGGTGCCGAACCCCCTGACGCAAAGTCTTGTGTTGGGGAACGTCTGGGCCGACCAAGCGCGGCTGGCGGGCGAGACGCTGCCCCCCGAGGCCGAGGCCGCCGTCGCCCCGCTGCTCGCCGAGACGATCGAGCCGACGCGCAGGGGATCGTATGCCGAGCACGCGCGGCAGTTCCCGGAGTACGGGCCGACCGGGCACCTATCGCCCGCCTAGCCCCGAGGGCAGCAACGAGAGGGAAGCGCCCCACCCTCACCCGGTGGGGCGCTTCTTTGCGTCACACACGACCACGGCCCCGCGTCACACCGATGTCACACCCGCGTGTGACGAACCATCGCCATTGCCGCCGACGACGCGAAAAAGATCAGCACTGTAGCCGTAAATCGCCACCAGAACCGACGCAAAAGAGAGCGCCCCCCGATGAACATCATGGGGGGCGCTCTGCGGTGAAGGTGTGGTGGTGTGGGTGTTATCTATGCGGTAATCGGGGGATTACTCGACGACGCGAACCTGCTCGGCGCGTGCGCGACCGGGATTGCGCGGGTCTGTCCCCTCGACGAATTCAACGCGGTCACCTTCGCGCAGTTGATCGAAGGCACCGCCCTCGACCGCGCTGCTGTGGAAGAAGAGATCCTGGGCCCCGCCCTCCGGCCGGATGAAGCCGAATCCCTTGTCGTCGCGGATGGTCTTGATCGTGCCTTGCGCCATGCTATCGTCCTTCCTGTTCCTTCACTTCCCTCAAGTGTAACAGGTATTCGCGCCCGGCGTGTGATTCCCGCGACCGTCACCGTAGACGTATGCCGATGGGCGTATGAAATGGCGGTGTGATCGCGCGCACAGTCGGATTGTGATCCACGGCATCGTGTCCGAGCGTCTGCCCTGACAAAATAGCGCTATGACGCCTCTGTAATGGTGCTGCGTAGCGTGCGATGGGGAGGGCCATGATGACGGCGATAACGGCAGGCGTGGTGACAGCGGGTGATGGTAAGGCGATGACGACGGCGACGATGGCCGTAGTTAACGCCAAACGGATCGAGCGCGATCCGGCGCAGCGGGTGGTCGTGACCGGGCTAGGGGCGATCACGCCGCTCGGGAGCTCGGTTGTGCAGTTCTGGGATGGGCTGATCGCCGGGCGTTCGGGCGTCGGTCCGGTCACCCGTTTTCGGAGTGATGCGTACCCCTGTCGTGTTGTCGGCGAGGTGCCGGACTTCGATCCGCTCCGCTCGATGGAGGCCAAAGACGCGAAACGGATGGCGCGAGCGTCACAATTCGCGGTGGCCGCGGCGCGCGAGGCGCTGGCCGATGCTGGTTTTGGCGCGCATATGCCGCCGCCGGAAGAATCGGGCGTCCTGCTCGGCCTGGGGAACGGCTCGCTGCCCGATATGGAGGTGATGGCGCGCACGTTGTTCGAGAAAGGCGGGATGCGGATCAATCCGTTCTCGATGCCGGTGATGCTCGCCAATATGGCGGCTGCCCAGGTGGCGATGCAGTGCGGCCTGCGCGGTTACAGCAACACCGTGATCACGGCCTGTGCCGCGGGGACGCAGGCGATCGGCGAGGCCGCCGAGGTCTTGCGGCGCGGCGATGCCCAGGTGATCGTTGCCGGGGGGACCGAAGCGCCGATCTGCGAGTTGTCGCTGGCGAGCTTCTGTGTCCTGCGGGCCTTGAGCACCGGCTTCAACGCGACCCCCGAGCGGGCGAGTCGCCCGTTCGACGCGCGTCGCGACGGCTTTGTGGCGGCGGAAGCGGCCGGGCTGCTGGTGCTGGAAACGTTGGAACACGCGCAAGCGCGCGGCGCGCGGATCTACGCCGAAATCCTCGGCTATGCCAGCACCTCCGACGCCTATCACCTCACCGCGCCCGATCCGGAGGCGCATGGTGCCGTGCGCGCGATGACGCGGGCGGTCCAGCGGGCGGGGATCGACCGGAACGAGATCGGCTACATCCACGCGCATGGCACCGCGACCGCGGCGAACGACAAAACCGAGACGATCGCGATTAAGCGCTTCTTCGGCGAACAGGCGTACGCCATCCCGGTCAGCTCGACCAAATCGATGACGGGCCACGCGCTCGGTGCCGCCGGGGCGCTGGGAGCCGTGGCAACCGTCTGCGCGCTCCGCGATGGGTTGCTACCGCCGACGATCAACTACGAAGAGCCGGACCCCGCTTGCGATCTCGATTATGTCCCGAATGTGGCGCGGCGAGTATCGCTGTGCGTCGCGATGTCCAACTCCTTCGGCTTCGGCGGTCAGAATGCTACGGTGATCATGCGGCGCTGGGATGATGCGCGGCCGGTGGGCGTGAGTGGGGCGGCGGCGGCCTGATCCACCGCCCTTGCTCGCCATCGCCATACTCGCGTCGCACGCCTCGGGCGCATAGAATGTGGCCGGTGGGGACGCGAGGCCGAGTGTGAAAGGGAATGGCGATGCGGGTACGCGGGATCGAGACGTTCGTCTGCTATGCGAATTGGCGCAACTTCGTCTTTGTGCGCGTCGCTACCGACGAAGGTCTGCACGGCTGGGGCGAGGCGACCCTGGAGGGCAAGGAACAGACGGTCGTCGCCGCGACGAATGAACTGGCGCGTTATCTGATCGGCAAAGATCCGGCGCAGATCGAACGCCACTACCAGCACATGTACGAGATCCCGTTCTGGCGCGGGGGGCCGGTCCTCAACTCGGCGATCGCCGCGATCGATCAGGCGTTGTGGGACATCAAGGGCAAGGCGCTCGGCGTGCCGGTCTACGAGTTGCTCGGTGGAGCGGCGCACGACCGCATCCGCTATTACGCGAACGGCTGGTTCCACGGCGCGTCCACGATCGACGAGATCGCCGCCGCGGCGAAGGCGGCGGTCGCCAACGGCGCGACGGCGCTGAAATGGGATCCGTTCGGTGCCGCCAGCCTGTTCATCACGACCCCGGAGATGCATGCGGCGATCGATTGTGTCGCGGCGGTGCGCGAGGCGGTCGGCCCGCGGGTCGATCTGCTGATCGAGGTCCACGGGCGGCTCTCGCCCGCCAACGCGATTCGGATCGCGAAGCATTTGGAACAATACGATCCATTCTTCTACGAGGAGCCGGTGCGGCCCGAGCACATGGCCGAACTGGCGCTGGTGGCCCGCGCGACGAGTATCCCGATCGCGTCCGGCGAACGCTGTTTCTCGAAGCACGATTTCCGCCCGATGTTCGAGCAGCAGGCGGTGGCCTATTGTCAGCCCGATCCATGCCACGCCGGCGGGATCACCGAGATGAAGAAGATCGCGGCGATGGCCGAGGCGTACCACATCGGTTTCGCGCCGCACAACCCGAATGGGCCGGTGGCGACGCGCGTCTGCCAACACCTCGCCGCCGCCTGCCCGAACTTCACCATCCTGGAATGGTTGCCGGTTGACGTTGATTGGCGGGATGCGGCGATGGGTGGTCCCTTCGCGGTCGCCGGAGGGACGATGCCGCTGCCGACGGGGCCGGGGCTGGGGATCGAACTGGACCTCGATGTGCTACGTGAACATCCCTATGTGCCGGTCGATATGAACCAGTATCGGGAAGAGCAACGGATCGAGGCGCGCACGAAGCGCTAAGTGGTTTTTCGCACCCACCCGGGCGAACTCACCCCCTGCGGGTAGCGCCGCTGTCGCGATCGGCAGGGGCGCTACCATCGCAATGGCTTGCGCCTTGCGGATGGGTGCTTGTCTGTTGCGTCCGTTGTTGCTCCCGATCATGCTACACTCGTCGCCGGTGTGGGGTATTCACCGGTCCGTGCCGGGATCCCAGATCGGGTGATGGCCGCCGACCGCTCGTTCCTGGCCGGGAAGGATTGGAAGCCGATGGGGAAAATCGCCGTCGATGAGCGCCCCGAGGTCGCCGTGTCGAACGTGGCCGTACCGGTGGTGGCGATACCGCCCGTGGCCGATACCGACGCCGCGGGCTCGATCCGCCGCCTCGTGGTCCGGTTGGCCTGGCCGTCGATCGTCGAAAATATGCTGCAAAGCGTTTTCGGGATCGTCCTATTGCTGATCGTCGCGCGGCTCGGCCCCGCGGCGGTCGCCGGATTCGGCGCGGCAAACGGGCTGACGATGGTGGCGATGTCGGCCTTTTTCTCGTTGAGCATGGGCGCGACCGTGCTGGTCGCCCACGCGACCGGCGCGCAGACGCCCGCCGCCGCGCGACTGGCGGCGAAACAATCCCTGGTGCTCGGGGTCGGGGTCGGCATCCTGATGACGGTAACCGGCTTCATCTTCGCGCCGCAACTCGTGGCCGCGATGGGCGCGGGGCCGGAGGTGATCGTCGAGGGCGCGGCCTTTCTGCGGACATTCGCCCTGGGCGGGGTCTTCATCGTGATCACCTTCATCGCCGGTGGCGTCTTGCGCGGTGTGGGCGATGCGCGGACGCCGATGCTGGTGACGGTCGGGACTCTCGCGCTTGGCCTCATCCTCGCGTACCCGCTGACTTTCGGCGGTTTCGGGTTCCCCGCGCTTGGCTTGTCCGGCACCGGACTTGCCAGCACGCTCGCCCGCGGTGTCGGTTGTCTGGCGTTACTGGCGCTGCTGGCCCGCCCCTCGGGCGTGTTGTCGCTCACCGGGCGCGATGGCTGGCGACCGACGCGCGGGCCGATGGGGCAGATCGTCGCCATCGGCTTGCCGTCGATGATCGAATCGCTCTTTCGTTCGGGTGGGATGCTCCTCTTCACCGTGATCGTTTTCCAGTTGGGGACGGTGGCCGCCGCCGCGCAGCAAATCGTGCAGCAAGCCGGATTCCTCTCGATGATGCCCGGTTTCGGCTTCGCGATGGCCGCGACCGCGCTGGTGGGGCAAAGCCTCGGCGCGCGGAATCCGTTGCGGGCCGATCGCGCGAGCTGGTTCGCCACGCGCGCCTGCGTCGCCTGGATGGGCGCGATGGGCGTCGCCTTCTTTTTCTTCGGCGAATGGATGATGGGCTTCTTCTCCGACGATCCGACGATCATCGGGCAGGGGACAGCGGCGCTACGAATCGTCGCGCTGGCCCAGCCTGGGCAGGCGATTGGTATGGTCCTCGCCGGCAGCTTGCGCGGGGCTGGTGACACGCGCTTCCCGATGCTGACGACCGGACTGGCGATGTGGCTCGTGCGCCTGCCGGTCGCCTGGCTCTTCGGGATCGCCCTCGGCTTCGGCCTGGTCGGGATCTACCTCGGGTGGGTGCTGGACTCCGTCGTCCTTGGCTTCCTCACCTGGCGCCGCTACCGCACCGGCAATTGGAAGACCGGCAAGCTCGTGAAGGTGTGAGGATGGGTAGGGAGGGTGCGGTCATCCCCACACTCCGCTCATGGTCCCTCTTGCCCTGGCTGTCGGATGCTGCGCGCCGGGAATTGCCGATACCCGTGTGCCAGCAGTGCGGCCTCGTCGAGGTCCAGGCCGAGGCCGGGCGTGGTCGGTAGGTCGATGTAACCGTCGTGCGCCATGAGGGGTGGGCGGGCAATCGCGGCTCCGGCCTCTTCCCAATTGATGAAATATTCGGTGATCAGGAAGTTCGGGATACAGGCCGCGACCTGCACTGTGGCGGCGAGCCCGACGGTGGTGCTGTTGTAGTTGTGCGGGGATACAACCACGGCGTATGGTTCGGCCATCGCGGCGATCTCTTTCAGTTCGAGTATGCCGCCACAATTGCAAACATCCGGGTTGATGATGTCGACCGCGCCCGACTCGAACAGCGGGCGGAAGTCGAGCTTGGTATACAACTCCTCGCCCGCCACCAGCGGCAAATCGATCCGCCGCCGCGCCTCGACGAGGGCGCTGAGTTGTCGCGACGATGTCGGCTCCTCGTACCAGAACGGGTCGAACGGGGTGAATAGGCGGGCCATCCGCGCCGCCGCCTCGGGTGCCAGTCGGCGGTGGACCTCGATCAGGATATCAACCTCCGGGCCGACCGCCTCGCGTACCGCCCGTACTCGCGCAACCGCCTCGCGCTCATCGGTGCGGCTGACGAGTTCGCGCCAGGGGCCGGGGAATGGATCGAATTTCAGGGCGGTAAAACCATGGGCCACGACTTCCGCCGCCGCCGTACCGATCGCCTCCGGGGTGCGGGCACCGCCGCCCCAACCGTTGGCGTAAACGCGAATCCGCTCGCGGCACGCGCCGCCGAGCAAGTTGTAGACCGGCTGTCCCATCGCTTTCCCGGCGATGTCCCAGAGCGCCTGCTCCAGGCCGGAGAGGGCACAGTAGAACTCCATCGAGCCGCGTTTCCCGGCCCAGTCGAGGTACATCGTCGTGGTGAAGTGTTTGATGGCGAACGGATCCCGACCGATCAGGTAGCGACCGATCTCCTCGGCTTGTAACGCGATGACCTGATCACGGTCGGCCTGGGTGTAGCATTCGCCCCAGCCGTGGACCCCCGCATCGGTTTCGACCTTGACGAAAAGCCAATGTTTCCCACCGCCCGGATGAACCAGGAATGTCTTGACCCCCGTGACGCGCATCTCTCACCAACCCCCTATCTCACAGCAGTATCTCAGGCTCGCCCGTGACAAGGGCCGGATATGCCAAGGGGCTGCACCGGCGATCTACCCGGATGTTTGTCAACGGAAGGCGGGCGCGGCAACAGCAGGGTAACGACCGCGCTCTCATGGTCAAACAGGCTGTTCGATCAGCCTGCTACCGGGAACCAATAACCCCCTCCCGACGTTCTCCATTCGCAAGCCTGTTTTCAGCCGACTATGGCCTACACGCCTTGACATAGGATCATTATCCTGCTAGGCTGCGGCTACGGCAAATTGCGAGGTAGCTGCTCGTCAGACAGGTGTTTCGATGTGCGCTGTCACATCGGGAACTCCGCTGATGAAGACCGTAATGTTTGCTGCCTTACCACCCGAGTCGTTGTGTTATGACAGGAGGCCGTTCGCCGCGTCCATTCGACGCCTTTTCTCGCGTCGCCATATCGAGATTGCGATGGTGTCCAGGCCGCCTGTTCATGCCGAATCCCGGGCCGGGTTCGCCTTGATCCAGCGGTTACACCTGGCTTCTCGGGTGTCCCTGTTGTGTCGCTGTGAAAAATGAATCACTACGGAGGGATTGATGAGCAGCCATCGTGACGCTGAGAATCTGGCGAATGGGCTCCTGTCCGGTCGGCTAGGTCGTCGGGAGTTCTTCACCCGCGCGGCCGCGCTCGGCCTCTCGGGGGGTGTCTTGGCGGCGGCATTGGCCGCCTGCGGCGCTACGGAGACCCCGACAAGCGCGCCCGTGCCATCTGCCGCGCCGTCCGCGGCCCCGACCGCCGGTGTCGCCAGCGGCGCGGGCGCGACCGCGACGACCGCCCCGCGCGCGGCGACCACCGCCGCTGCCGTCACCTCGCCGGTCGCGGCCGGGACGCCGAACAGCAACACGCGCACGGGCATCGGCGCGGGGGAGTGGAACCCCGAGTCGATCCGCGCGAACGCCGGGACGCTGAAGATCGACACCAAGGCCGAGGTCGCCAAGGTGACCCCGCTCGACACCAAGGGCAAGCTGGCGGTCTGGTACACCGGCCCCGACGCCTCCACCCCGCAACTGACGGTCGACATCGACAAGCAGTTCTGGGCGGCCTGGAACCAGACCTACCCCGGCATCCCGCTGAACGTCGGCGACCAGGTCCAGAACATCAACTACAACGAGCTGATCGACAAGCTCCGCACCGCCACCGCCGGGAGTGCCGCGCCCGATATGACACGCCTCCAGGCGCTTGGTGGTATCGAACTCGCCGCGAAGGGCTTCTTGCAAGAGATCAAGCTGGAGGACTTCGGCTACAAGCGGGAGAACTTCTGGAGCGGGGCGCTCAAGTCGTGCATCTGGAACGATAAAATTTACGGGATCCCGACGAACAACGAGACGATGGCGTTCATCTGGAACAAGAAGATCTTCGAGCGCGCCGGGCTCGACCCGAGCAAGGGACCGGCGACCTGGGCCGATGTGGTGACCTACTCGAAGCAGATCAAGGACAAGACCGGCAAGTCGGGCTTCGGGATGGTGGCGAAGGTCAACGCCGGGAACACGCCGTTCCGCTTCATGCCGATCCTCTGGGCCTACGGCAGCGGCGCGCTCGACGAGGCCGATCCGAACCCGACCTACCAGAAGGTGCTGATCAACAACGAGGGCGGGGTCGCGGCGCTGCAGGCGTACTACGACATGTACGTGCGCGACCAGTCGGTGCCGACCTCGGCGCTGACCAACACCCAGGTCGAGAACCAGGACCTCTTCATCAGCGAG
>DATCMP010000035.1:0-16280 GCA_036563365.1 Thermomicrobiales bacterium | reverse complement strand
CGGTGGGCAACTGGGTATTCTGCTCCAGGAACAGCTGCCGCTCGCTGGTGGCGACGGTCGCCATGGGTACCCCGATGGGCAGCACGAGGTTCTGCTCCAGGTAGCGGAGGCGCTCATCGGTTGTGGCCGCGCTGGGAAGGATCCCGGACGGCAGCGTCAGGTTCCGCTCCAAGAACACCTGCCGCTCTGCGCCCTGCGTCGCCAGGGTGCCGGTGATGGGCAACTGGGTATTCTGTTCCAGGAAGCGCTGCCGTCCGGCCCCGCCCGCCTGGGCGCTGGCTGCCGCCGGACCCGTCGCCGGCTGTGCCGCCTGGCGCGCCTGGCTGAGGGCCATGCCGGTCAGCAGGGCGACGCCGAGGGCGGCGGTGGCGACCAGCCCGGCCACGCGCCGCGTGTAACCCCTACCGTTGCCGGCCTGCCCCGCGATCGCCGTGCCCGCCGTCAGGTTGCCGCTCGTGGTTGCCATCTCGGTGCCCCCCTTCCGCTGCTGCGCGCCCGACCCGCTTGCCGCTGCGCTCCCGTTTCTCTCTGACACCAGCATAGGGGCCGGGCCAGGGTGGCACATCTCTGGAACGAGTAGTTTTGCGGCGGGCGTGGTGTGCCCCGCGCCCCACTCAGATGAGTGGGGCGCGGTGGGCCGGGCGGCCTCAGGCGAGGCCGTGGTCGCGGGCGATGCGCCCGGCGGCGGCGCGGGTGTTGACCCCGAGCTTGCCGTAGACGGCCTTGAGGTGGAAGTTGACGGTGTTGCGGGTGACGAAGAGCCGCGCGGCGACCTCGGCGTCGGTCAGCCCCTCGGCGACCAGGCGCAACACCGCCACCTCGCGTGCGGTCAGTCCGAACGGCGGCGCGGCGGGGGCGGGAGCCGGGGCGAGGGCGGCGAGACGAGCGGCCAGGGCGTCGGCGCGGGCGAGCGCGGGGCGCGCCTCCAGCGGCTCCAGCAGGGCGCGACCCTCGGCGAGGGTGGCCGTCGCCAGGGCGCGGTCGCCGGTGGCGAGGTGCAGCTCCGTCAGCGCCAGCAGGGTCAGCGCCCGCTCGTAGGGCGCGGCGCAGGCGTCAGCCAGCTCCAACACCTCGGCCAGGTGGTCCGCCGCCTCGGTAGGGCGACCCTCGGCGGTGTCCAACTCCCCGAGCAGGCGGTGGGCGGCGAGGAGGGCGAGCGGCTGGCGCGGGTCGGCCGCGCGGGCTAGCGCCGCCTCCGCGTGTCGCCGCGCCGCCGGACCGTCGCCGGCCGCACGGTGGTAGGCGGCCCAGCCGAGCGCGCCCTCCGCCCGGCCGAGGGCGGCCCCGCTCCATGCCAGCCAGCGATCATGCGCCTCCAGCCACGACCGCGCGCTAGCCCGGTCCCCGCCGTCGAGGGCGAGGGCGGCGGCGAGGCGCTGGAGCACGAGCGCGCAGGCGAGGAAGCTCTCGCCCGGCTCGCCGGCCGGCCCGGCCGGCAGCCATTCCCGCACCAGCGCCCGGACCAGGTCCGCGTCCCCCTGGGCGCGGGCGAGCGGGCCGAGGCGGAGCGCCACCCGGGCGCGCCAGTTGGTCGGCCCCGTGTCGCGCCGCGCCTCCAGCGCCGGGCGCGCCTCGGCCCAGCGCCCCTCCAGGAGCTGCAGCGGCAGGCGCACCTCGGCTGCGGAGTCGGCCGCGTGGGTGCCGCCCGCCCGCGCCCACGCCCGCTCCCCCTCCGCCAGCAGCCGTTGGCGCTCCGCCAGCTGGTCGGTCCGGTAGGGCAGCACCACCCACTCCAGTTCGACGAGGATCGCCGCGGCGGCGTTGCGGTGGTGGCCGACCGCCTCGTAGGCGTCGCGGGCGTGGGCGAACGCTCGGCGCGCCGCCTCCGGCCGCCCCATCGCGGAATGGGTCCAGCCCAACGCCCAGTGCGCGTCGGCGTAGGCGGAGCCGCCCGGCCCGCCGGCATCGGCCGGCAGCTCCGCCTCGGTGCCGTAGGGGGCCGCCAGGGCCTCCGCCTCGGCGTGGCGGCCGGTGTACGCCAGCCACATCGCGAGCGTGCCCTGGCGGTCGTGCTCGTCGAACGCCGAGCCGCGGACCTCGGACAGCGCGCGGAGGCGCGCCCGGTCGGCCTCGGACAGCGCGCGGAAGGCCGCGACCCCGGCCGCCATCTCGGCCACCCCGCCGCCGATGTCGTCGGCCAGGCAGCGGAAGAGGCCCCGGTTGAACCGGCACTCGGCCACGAGGCATCGGTCGCCGGCCTGTGCGCCCAGCCGCAGCGCCTCCCCGAGGTGGGCGACGCCCCGGCCAGGATCCGCGTAGCGGCGCATCCGCGCCAGGCGCAGGAGGAGCCAGCCGCGCTCGCTCGCGTCGGTCCCGCCCGCCTCCGCGGCCGCCAGCGCCGCCTCGAAGCGGTCCGCGGCGGTCAGCCACGCGTAGGCGCGCTGCGCCCGTTCCCCCGCGCGCACCAGCCACGCGTACGCCCGCGCCTCCCCCGCCCGCTGCAGGTGGTAGGCGACCGCGTCCGGGTCGGGGGCGGGCATGGCGGCGAGGGCCTCGGCGACCCGGCGATGCACCCGCCGCCGCCGGGTCGCGGGCAGCACCGCGTAGAGCGCCTCGCGGATGAAGGCGTGGGCGAAGCGGATCGCTGCACCGTCCTGGGTGGCCACGACGAGGTGGGCCGCCTCCGCCGCGTCGATCGCGTCGAGCAGCCCGTCCTCGTCCGTGTCCGCGACGGTCGCCCAGAGCGCCAGCGGCACCTCCTGCCCGATGACCGCCGCCGGCGTCAGCAGCCGCAGGTGCGCCTCGCCCAGCCGCAGCAAGCGGGCGTCGAGGACCTGCCGCAGCGGGGCGGGCAGCCCGATCGCCCCGAGGTCGCCGAGCGCCCAGCCGTCGCCCGCCCGACGCAGCGCGCCCGCCTCCTCCAGGGCACGCACGAGCTGGACGCTGAAGAAGGCGTTGCCCTCCGCCCGGTCGCGCAGCCAGGCGACGAGGCGATTGGCCTCCGCGGGGATGAGGGCGTAGCGCCCCACCAGGGCGCGCAGGGCGGCGGCGTCGAGTGGGCGCAGGTCGAGACGGGCGGCGCGGGTCTCCCGCTCCAGCGCCGGGAGGAGGGCATAGAGCGGGTGGCGACGCGTCAGCTCGTCGCTGCGATAGGTCGCCAGGACGAGGAGGGGCGAGGTGGCGAGGCCGCGCGCCACGACGCGCAGGAGGTCGAGGGAGGCGGGGTCGGCCCAGTGCAGATCATCGAGCAGCAACACCGTGGGCCGCCGGACCGCGATCGCCGCCAGGTAGTCGCGCACGCGTCGTACGATGGCGTCCTGGCTCGTTAGCACCTCGCCCTCGTGCCCGGGGGGGAGGATCACGGTCGGTAAAGCGGGCAGGTCGGCGACGACGGGCGCGCGTTCCAGGGCCTCGATCCAGGGCCCGTAGGGCGGGGTCTCGCTCAGATCGTAGCAGCGCCCCACGAGCACCAGCGCGCCCTGCCCGGCCGCCTCCGCCAGCGTCGCCTCGGCCAGCGCGGTCTTGCCGATGCCCGCCTCGCCGCCGATGAGGACGAGCGAGCCACGCCCAGCCAGCGCCGCGTCCAGATGCGTGCGCAGCGCAATCGACTCGCGCTCGCGCCCGACGAGCGGCGGGGCGGTGGTTCCTGGGGCGGTGTGCCGAGTCTGGTCGGCCATCGGCGGCCTCCCGGTGTCGCGAGCGGATACAGGTGCCGCCGAGTATAGCACGCACGGATGATCGGGGAGCGCGCCGGGACACCCGCGAACTTCGCCTGACCGTACTTGGGTGTGGACGGGCTGTCCGCACCCTCAATCGCTCTGATCATCTACGTCGAGTTCAATCAGGTCATGCGTGGCGCGTCTGATCAAGATGTTGTGCTCGACAAGGGGGCCGACCAATTCCTCGCCATTCATCAGCGCCACCGGTGTCTTGTTCGCCTGGGCGGCCTCGTGGCGGGCGCCTTTGCTGAAATCACTCGTGGTGATGATCAGCCCCTGGTCGTGCGCGCCGAGGCTTCCGCGTACCTGCTGGACGGTCGGGGCCTGAACATTCTTCTTCCATCGCTTCGCTTGCACGGCCATGCGCGTGCGGATCACATCGCCGACGACCAGCGTCCCATACACATCGATCCCGCCGTCGCCGCTCCGATTCGTCACTTGGACTTGATCGAATCCGAGCGCGCCGAGTAGACGTCCGATCAGGGATTCAAAGTCGGTCCAGGACATAGATCAGAGATGATCGTGCAACCTCTTCCGGGTATTCGCGTTATGCGTATCGATCAAATCGGCTAAGTCGGGCCGGGCACCCTTGGCGAGTCCGATCAGGCCCTTGCCGTACTGAATGAAGCGCGCCGCCTCTCCGCGTTTCGCGCGCCGCCCATTCTCAACGAGAATTTGCGCGTACATCGTCGCTTCGGGCGTCTTGCCTTGCGTGGTGATCAGCCCAAGCCCCAGCGCTCTTTCGGTGATGTCCCGGTAGTGCAACGGCTGGTCCTTGCCGAACCGCTCCAGGACGTGCTCTGCAGCGTCAGTGAACGAGAGCAGTTTCGCGGTGTTGATCAAGGAGGGGGTATCGGGGGCGGATTCAGAGGATAGGAAAGTTGAGTCTGTGATGACTGGCTGCGGATCGACGAATGAGGGGGTGACCTCCCGACTTCGGAGCCCGAAGGTGCCCTTATGGACACGCTCGAACCGCGAAAGCAATCCGCGCTCGCTGATGTCGACGGCGAGGGCAGAACGCACGCTATCAACCGGCGTCTTACCCTGGGGTTGCCAGAGCCCCTGCTCGATCATGCGTCGCGTAAGCTCGGTGACGTGTAGCGGCACACTGACCTCGACAAGGATCGCGCCTGCCGCATCGAGCAGTTTCATGCTCCCTTGTCCCCTGCATAGACCGCAGTGCAGCCACACTTGGCTACCCACTAGCCAGCGCCGCACTATATCAGATCAGGAACGTCGTCTAGGGGGTAGTCACTGTGGAGGTGTACGTTCATCATGGTACACTCGTGCTTGTATCGTGGTAAGGGCAATACCTGAAAACATACGAGGTGTGTATGGAGAAGCCCGCGTCGAATACTGAGCTTTTCGCTTCCCTACTATCGGACGTCGGCACGACATATATGGAGTTGCTCCGCCGGAAACACCCGACTAGGGACCAGGAGGCTATCGACGATCGGGCTACCCACCTGCTGGGTTCGATCGCGGATGACGTTCTCACCATGATCGCACACTGGAGCCTCGGCGAAGCACAACGGCTCACCAACGGTTCGGGTCTCGACAAGTATCAGGCGCACGTTGTCGACGCTCCCCGGAGGAGGTCAAAGGGGCATCCCCCGAAGATGCGCCGATCCCTAGCGACGCCACTGCCGCGCTTCCCGACATCATATTCACCCTCCCTGATGGTTGCCAGGTGACGACGACCCATCCGGTCAATTCCACGTTCGCGGAAACCCATTGGGAGCGGAAGCAACGCCTCAACTGGGCTCGCTATGCCCACGTCGCGGACCTGGCCCGCTCACGCGGCGAGATGGATGAGGCCGTGGTGACCATTCGCCTCAAGAACCTCCTTCGCGCTATACCGTGGAATCCCCGCGGTGACCGGGTCAGGGTAGCGTTGTGGCGGCGTGCGAAAGAACAGGATCGCGGAGCGCGGGCGGTGAAGCAGGAGCTGATGCTCTCGGCGGCGATCCTCGTGCTCGCGCGGTGGGATGAGGTGCTGTGCTGGCCGTTTACTCCATCCGGCCGGATTTTCTAGCAGTGATCCCCGCGGCGCGCCGCGACCATCCCCGATGAAAATGCCTGGTCGGTGCGCGGGCGGCGGCGTATAGTTAGCGCGAGCATGGGCACGCGAGGTCGGGTATGGACTGGTGCCCCGAGCCCGCCTAGCAGTGTGACCGGGGTGTCGCGCGGCACCATCGCCTGTCGCTCCCGCTGGGGACGCACGCAACCGAGAAGCTGTTTACCGCGACACCTGCGCCCGCGCTCGCAATGTCCTAGAGGAGCGCGAGGAGGACGGCGATGGCGCGGCTGTACCGGTGTTGCGCCGGGCTCGGTGTGCATAAACGGACCGTCGTGGCCTGCCTGCTGCGGACCGCGGAGGATGGGCGGCGGAGCAAGGAACTGCGGACCTTCGGCACGATGACGGACGACTTGCTCGCCCTGGCCGACTGGCTCCAAACGGCGGGCTGCGCGGCCGTGGCGATGGAATCGACCGGCGTCTGCTGGAAGCCGGTGTACAACCGCCTGGAGGGCCGGGAGGGGGCGGTCCTGGTGGTGAACGCGGCGCATATCAAGGCGGTGCCGGGGCGCAAGACGGACATGAAGGACGCGGAGTGGATCGCCGATCTGCTCCAGCACGGCCTGCTCCGCCCCAGCTTCATCCCCGACCGGCCGCAGCGCGAGCTGCGCGACCTGACCCGCACCCGGACGAGCCTGGTCGAGGCGCGCTCGGCGGCGGTCAACCGGCGGCAGAAGGTGCTGGAGGGCGCGAACCTGAGGGTGGCCGCCGTCGCCACCGCTGTGCTGGGCGTCTCGGGGCGGGCGATCCTCGCGGCGCTCCTGGACGGGGAGACCGACCCAGCCGCGCTGGCCGACTTGGCCCAGGGCAAGCTGCGCAAGAAGCGGGCGGACTTGGCGCGCGCGCTCCGCGGGCGGGTCAGTGCGCGCCACCGGCCGCTGCTGACGACCCACCTGGCCCACATCGACGTCCTCGACGAGGAGAGCGCACGGCTGAGCGCGGAGGTCGCCGAGCGGCTGCGGCCCCTCGCGGACGAGCTGGCCCGGCTGGACACGATCCCGGGCGTGGATCGCCGGACGGCAGAGGTCCTGCTCGCGGAGATCGGTGCCGCGCTGGACCGGTGCCCGACCGCCGGGCATCTCGCCTCGTGGGCGGGCATGTGCCCGGGCAACCACGAGAGTGCCGGGAAGCGGACCAGCGGCAAGACGCGGAAAGGGAGCAAATGGCTGCGCCGGGCGCTGACCGCGGCGGCGCAGGGCGCCGCGCGGACCAAGCAGCCCGGGCGCAGCGCGCTAGCCGGGGACTATCGCCGCCTAATCGCCCGTCGCGGTAAGAAGAGGGCGGCCGTCGCCGTCGGCCACCGCATCCTGGTGATCGCCTACCATGTGCTGCGCGACCGGCAGGAGTATCGCGAGCCCACCCCGCTGGCCCTGGACGAGCACCGCCGGCTCCGCGCACGCAACCGCGCCCTCGACCAGTCGCGCCAGCCCGGCTTCGAGGTGGCCATCACGCCGAAGGAGGACGCAGCGTAGCCAGGATTTTCAACCGAGTCCCCTCGGGAGAGCGCCAGGCTTGTGCTGCGGATGGCGTAAACGGCCAGCACAGCCCTTCCGCGACGTCCGTGGCGTTGACCGACGCTCTCGCCGCCCGCGGGAGGGCCGGCGCACGTTGACCCGCGGCAGGGTCAGTCGGCCCGGGCACCTAGCGCGGGCAGGTAGCAGTGTTCGGTGTACTCGCGGACCATCCGGGCGGTGTTGAACCGCGGGGCGATCGCGGCGATAGAGCGTTTCATCCGCGCCGTCCAGCCGTGCGGCACCCCGTCCAGCCCGCGCTCGTAGAAGGCCGGGACGAGCTCACATTCCAGGAGGTCGTACAGTGCCGCCGCGTCGAGGTGCGCCTGGTGCTCGGCGTTGTCGGATGTCACCGTGCCGCCGATCGCCCAGCCGATCTCCTCACCCCGCGCCTGCGACTCCTCCCACGCCTCGGCCCACCAGCCGTCGAGGATGCTGCAGTTCAGCGCGCCATTGGCAGCCGCCTTCATCCCGCTGGTGCCGCTCGCCTCGTAGGGGCGCTGGGGGGTGTTCAGCCAGACATCGACCCCTTGCACCAGCTGGCGCGCCACGCCGATGTCATAGCCCTCCAGGAAGAGGATACGGTGCCGGAAGGTGTCGTCCCCGGCCAGCTGGGCGAGTCGCTGGATGAGCAGCTTGCCCCCGTCATCGCGCGGGTGGGCCTTGCCGGCGAAGACGAGCTGCACCGGGCGCTTCGTGTTATTGAGGATCCGCGCCAGCCGTGCGGGGTCGCGCAGCAGCAGGGTGGCGCGCTTATAGGTCGCGAAACGACGCGCGAAGCCGATGGTCAACGCGTCGGGGTCGAACCCCTCGTGGCGCCCCTCGCCCCCTTGCCGGGCGGCCTGCTCCGGGCTCCGCCCCCGGATGAAGGTCAGCAGGCGCGACCGACTCGCGTTGCGCGCCGCCCAGAGTTCGGCGTCGGGCACCCGGACGACCGGCGCCCACGCGGCGGGCTCGGCCGGGACCGTGCCGGGGGCGATCCCCAGGTGGCGCGCGTAGAGCGCGGCCATTTCCGGGGCGATGAAGGACGGCAGGTGGACCCCGTTGGTGATGTGGCCGATCGGCACGTCCGTCTCGGCGCGGTCGGGCCAGAGGCCGCGCCACTGACGGCGGCTGACCTCGCCGTGCAGGCGGCTCACCCCGTTGGCGCGGGTTGCCGACTTCAGCGCCAGGATCGTCATGCAGAAGTACTCGCGGTAATCGTCCGGGTTGTGCCGCCCGAGGCCGAGCAGCTCGTGCGGCGCGATACCGAGTTGCCCGACATACCCCCCGAGATGGCGCTCCAGCAATTCCGGCGAAAAGTAGTCGTGACCGGCGGCGACGGGGGTGTGGGTGGTGAAGACCAGCTGCGGGCCGATCCGCTCGCGCGCCGCGGCGAAGTCCAGCCCTTCTCGTTCCATCGCACGGCGCGCCAGTTCGAGGATGAGGAAGGCGGCGTGACCCTCGTTCAGGTGATACACGGTCGGGCCGAGCCCCAACGCCTCGAGGAGGCGCGCGCCGCCGATCCCCAGGGCGATCTCCTGCCGGATGCGTACGCCGATCTCGCCGCCGTACAGCCGCTCGGTGATCCGGCGATCCTCGGGGGCGTTCTCCGGCAGCCCGGCGTCGAGCAGGTACAAGTCCACCCGCCCGACACGGGCGAGCCAGGCGCGGAGCAGGGCTCGCCGCCCCTCCAGGGTCACCTCGACCGTGAGCGGCGCCCCATCCGGGCCGAGCACGGGGACGAGCGGCAGGTCGCCGGGGACGTTCCGCTCGTCCCCGTCCTCCTGCCAGCCGGAGTGGTCGAGGCGCTGGCGGAAGTAGCCCGCCGCATAGAAGAGGCCGACCGCGACCAGCGGCACGCCGAGGTCGCTGGCCGACTTCAGGTGGTCGCCGGCCAGGACGCCGAGGCCGCCCGAGTAGATCGGCAGGCTCTCGTGGAGGCCGAACTCCATCGAGAAGTAGGCGACGCACGGCCCGCCCGCCGCCCCCCCCATGGTCGTGAACCGGGTGGCCGGCGCGGCGAGGTAGGCGTCGAGGCCGTCCGCGGCCCGAGCGAGCTCGGCCAGGAAAGCGGGGTCGTCGGCGAGGGCGCGCAGGCGGGCGTCGTCGAGCCCATCGATGGTGCGGATCGGGTTGTGGTTAGACTGTTCCCAGCGGTCCGGATCGAGACGCGCGAAGAGGGCGAGCGCCTCGGGATGCCAAGTCCAATGGAGATTGTACGCCAGCGCGCGCAAGCGCTCGAGCCCCGCGGGGAGTGCCTTCATCGTCGCCGCTCCTCAGTGCTACATGCCGCCCGTGGCGTCATCGCGCATCGCCATACCGCGCCGTGAGCGAGCGCTCAGCGGCTGCTCGCCAAGCCCGCCGTCCGCTCATCGTAGTGGTTGGCGCGCGTGGCGGCCATAGCCAGGTCGTGTCCCTTCGGCGCGGTACGTTGGTCCCGCGACGTCACCAGTGCCGACTGACGATATGCTGGCCGAGAATTCCATCCGCGGCTGAGAGTGCCATATAGCCATGCGGCCGCGGGGTCCAACGTGTCACGGGTGGAGAGTGCCCCAGTACCGACCGGTTCGTCCGTTCGCAGCCGAGCACCGGTATGCCCAACTGCTGAACGCCCTGGCACTCGCCCGCGACGGGAGCGCACCGGGTGTGCTCGACGCGCCGCCGTGGGAGTCAGGGCCACCGGCGATGACCGGGGCCGATCTGTCGAGCGATCGCATCGTGGCCACCGTGCGGTGCGGGTGCCGCGGCGGGCGCATCCCGCGCGGTCGCGGCGATTCGCTTGACGACCGCCCGGATCGTCTCGTGCGAGACGCCGTAGGCGAGGGCCAGGTCGCGCAGGCTCTCGTGACGCGCCCGTGCGGCGACCTCGGGCCAGCATGCCGGCGGCAGGTGAGGACGGTGCTGGGGCGGGGGTGCCTGCTGGGGCGAGGGTAGGCTGTCGGGCAGGGCGCCGCCGAGGGGGAAATGGGCGGGGAAGACGGGCGGATCATCGTGCGTGTGCGGGCGACGGGGGAGTTCACACACGCGTATCCGACCCCCGTCACTTCCGCTAAGAAGAACGAGCGCCGACATCGTCGGCGCTCGTTCTTTGCGTTTGGTGCCAGGTTTTCGCGATATTGGGTGCGCCCGCATGATGGGGTGGGCGAGTGTGTGCTAAATGTCCAGCGTCCACTCGTGGAAACGGTTCATGCCTCCTGCGCCTTGCTGCGCGCGCAAGACCGGCGAAACGATCCGATAGCTATACCCATAAATCTGATCCGGCCCCCGCTCGCCGCGTTGGTCTGTCTCGCTATACATCGCGTAGTGTTCGCGCGCCTGGAGAACAAACGAGCGCGCGTATTCCTCGACCTGGGCACACCCCTCGCAGATCCAGATACGCGCACCGTGCCGCTCGCCGTCACCGGCGTACTCGCTGAATACACCGAGCGGCACCTGTGCTGCACCCTTGCCACAAATGAGGCAGCCATCATCGGTTACGGGTGTTGATCGGTCCATCGCTGCTCCTCACCGGGCATGGTGCGCTTGCGCTGCGCTACGGGCGTATCTCGACGGTGGCTACGCTACAATCTCGCCTGATCTGGCAGCCGATGACCTGCCTGTATTGCGTCAGGACGATCGCCAACACGATCAGCAGGAAAACCGCGATGATGCCCGTCACGAGCAATTGTCCGAGTGGAGTAAACCGCCCCATCCGCCCCTCGTCACGCCCAATCCTCCGCTTCAACAACGTCGCCGCAGTGTAGCATGGAACGGGAGCGTACTCGGCAGATGTCATGGAGGGGGGCTCGTATGTTGATCGCACCGCGATACCGATCAGCATACGCTTGTTCGGGGGAATACTACGGCAACGCCATCATCCGAATCGATGACGGTGCGAATTGGCGGCCAGTGGTGGGGGGCGCTCGGCTGCCCTTTTTGGGGAACTCGTTCAGGAGCGTTTGCTGACGAAGCCGGTCTCTTCGACGAACTTTCCGGAAATCGGCTCATAGGAGCCGACCACATTTTCGGCATTGAGTTCGCTTACCAGACCATCGATCTTCGCCAAAATCTCTCGTTTTGCTGGTGCCGATTGATTCTTGAGTTGACCGTGGAGTTTTCGAATTTGCAGCATCCGCTCGCCAACCGAGGTCCCCTGCCACTCCTGGCGCATCTTGTAGTGTTTTGCCACCTCATTACTCCGTCGCTACAGGGCAGTTGGATCGCGACGTAGGATCGCGATCAGTGGGCATGAGTCACCGACGTCTTCTCGCGCCGCACGTAGGCAATCGGTGGTTGTCACACGGCGAGTGTACCCGCGCCTCCCTTGTCAACGCCACCCGTAACCCTCCATGTACCCATGCCCCGATCCTGGACCCATTCGCGATGGCTTGCGTCGAGCGGCGTGCGTCTCGGTGCGTCCACTATCCCTCGCGATGGTACGATGCATGCATGCGTACGAAGATGATGATTGGCCTGGAGTAATTTTGCGGGGGCGCTGGCTGATGACTGAGGGAACGAGTGCGACGAGTCCGGTCGTTGATCAGCAACGCACGTTGCATACCGCGTCCGGCGATTTTCCATTGCAGGAGTATAACCTGCGCGAGGGCGGGCGATCCTGGGCGATCCTGCATACCGGCGCGATCCTCTCCCGCGCGGATGAATCGCATTTCCTGGGCGAGCTGACCGATCGGTTGCCCTATGGTGTCGCGCTCTGGCCCGCGGCCATCGCGCTGGCGCACGAGATGGTTGCTCGCGCCGACGTCATCACGGGGAAGCGGATATTGGAACTCGGCGCTGGCACGGGGTTGGCCGGGATCGTCGCTGCGTCACTCGGCGGGCGTGTAGTGCAGACCGATCGGAACGAATTGACGCTCTCGGTCTGCCGCCGCAATGGCGAGCGCAACGACACGCGATCGATCGAATACCGCCTGGCCGATTGGACCGCCTGGGATGATACCGGGCACTACGATTGGATCATCGGCTCGGATATCCTCTACGGCGAGGTGATGCACCCCGCCTTGCGCCAGATCTTCGCGGCCAATCTCGCACCGGGCGGGCAGATTGTGATCGCCGATCCGTTTCGCGCGGTGAGCTTTAAGCTCCTGGAGGAACTGGAAGCCGAAGGTTGGTCGGTCGTGGTCAGCACCTGGCAAATCGGAGAGGTGAGCGCGAGTCGTCCGATCGGCCTGTTCGAGTTGGCCCCGCCGCGCTGATGTGCGGGCGGGAGCGGTGGTTGTCCTTAAATTCCTGCACTGCACGCCACGCACGGTGAGAAAACGGTGCGTGATGGGGACATTGGCACGATTAGTGCATATTGATCGCTGTTATATGATCGCTTGGAGGTCTGTTTCCAAGGCGAAGTTCGCTTGCCGACCGTGCGTCGGGATCGATTGAGGTATGGGTGATTCGACGACTACGTGAGCCGGATAATGGGCTCACCCACCTGGTCGGGGCGCTCTTCGCCCTCATTGCGCTCGCGGTGATGGTCTATTTGGGGATTCGTGTCGGCTCGACTCGGCATCTGATCGCGTTCGCCATCTTCGGCCTCAGTCTGGTTGGCTTATATACCGCCAGTGCGCTGTACCATTCCTTGCCGCTCGGCCCGATCGGCCTTGATCGGTTGCTGCGGCTCGATTGCACGATGGTCTATGTGCTGATCGCGGGAACGTATACACCGTTTTGCCTGATCGCTTTCCAAGGGGCGTGGCGTTGGGGTTTGCTCACCCTGATCTGGGCGTTCGCCTTGATCGGTAGCCTAGTGAAGCTGCGGATGATGGACGCCCCCATCTGGCTGTCGACGGGAATTTACATCGCGATGGGCTGGCTTGCGGTCCTCGCCACACCGGCATTCTTCGCGACCGTCCCCCTGGCGGGTATCCTCTGGGTGATCGTCGGTGGGATCGTCTACACCATCGGGGCGGTAATCTTCGCGATCGAACGACCCAAATTGCGCCCGGGTGTCTTCGGAGCGCACGCTCTCTGGCATGTGCTCGTCATCGGCGGTAGTGCGTGTCATGTCTGGGCGGTCGTGCGTTATCTTACCCCGCTGGCCTGATGCGGTTCGTTGTGGCGGTACAGCGGTGCCGCGCAAGGAGGGGCGATCCGTCGGTACGATAGCTGGTATCCTAGTAACATCCTAGTAACATCCTGGTAACGCGCCTGGGCGTAGCGATCCAAGGGGAATAATCGGAAGGTGATGATGAGCGCGCAACGACGAGTAACCTTGATTCTTCCCGAGGATGTCATCAACGGCGTCGAGGAACCGGCGGGTGGTATCGTCGGTCTTGCCGGAGAAGTGCGCCTACTCCTGCATCTGGAAGGCGGCGTGGCCGACTCGGCTTACGAAAGTATCACCGCCGCCGCCACGACCGCTGCTGCGATTCGTATCGCTCGCGCCTACGTCCAGATCCGTAGTGCCTGATCACCGACATGAGTAAAGGCAACACCTGTTCGCCGAGGGGCGCGCACAATACGCGCCCCTCGGTTTCTGGCTGTCAGCGCACATCCTTTGACGACAGACATGCCGATGCCCTGCCCTCTAAAGCTCAAAGTCCACGATTGAGAGGGGCCGCGCTCGTTGTCGCTCCCCGCCCTTACGATGGCGTGCAGCCGATTGCCCCGGTCTCGATCGAGTTCGCGATTGCCGATAGCCCGCTTGATCCGCCCGGCTCGCGAACGTTGTGTATCGGCTATGATGGCCCGCGGCCGCGCGGGATGGTGCGGCATAGCCAGGAGGAGGCACAAGTGCGCTTATCTATTCAGATTGAGGGTGCGAAGGGCTTGACGTGGCCGGTGTGGAAAGAGCTGGTGCGTGAGGTTGAAGAGCTGGGGTTCGTCGGGCTCTATTGCTGCGATCATTTCGCCGAGCCAGCGCCGCCGGATTATGACTCGCTCGAAGTGATGATGGCGATGGCCTATGCGGCGAGCCATACCACGCGCGTAGAACTCGGCCTCCTCGTCGCCCCGGTCTCATGGCGCGATCCGGTGATGCTTGCCCGCCAGGGGATGGCGATCGACGATCTATCGGATGGGCGCTTCATCCTCGGCGTGGGTGCGGGATGGAATGAGCGCGAACACGCGATGTTCGGCTATCCGCTGGGGGATCGCCCGACCCGGATCGCGCGCTTCACCGAGGCATTGGAGGTGATGACGCGGTTGATCCGCACCCATACGCCGCAAACGTTCAGCGGGTCGTTCTACCAGTTGCACGAGGCGATGCTGTTGCCGCATCCGCGGCGCCCTACCCCCGTGATGATCGGCGGGAGTGGCCCGAAGCGTACCATGCCGTTGGTCGCGAAGTATGGCGACATCTGGAACGGCGGTGGGATGAACCCGGATGAGGTCCGCGAGCGCAATGCCGCCCTCGATGCGCTGCTCGTCGCGGCGGGACGCCAACCCGGCGACGTGCGACGCACGATGATGAAGGGGATCTTCTGCGGTCGCAGCGAGGACGAGTACGAAGGTCGCCTGCGTGGTGTCCGCCGTCAGGCCGGCAACGAGACTGCGCCACAGGCCGAATTGCTGGAGAAGCTTCGGCGCTCGAAGGCGATCGTCGGCACGCCGGATGAGGTTGTGGCGGAGTTGCGCGCGTACGAGGCGGCTGGGGTCCAGGAGATCATGGCGCAATTTTTGGTCGTGGATGATTTCGAGGGGATCCGCGTGCTGGCGAAAGAGGTCTTGCCGCACCTGTCCTGAGCGAAGTCTTGCCACCCCCATTGCGATATGCTGTTGACCGTGGCGTGGTATCGCCTCTGCAAGGGGGTATCCCCGCCACGGTTCGGCGATTAGGGGGGCGGCAACGCTCGGGTATCCCGTGAGGGTAGCGGCGTCGATGATAACGCCGCGCTGGAGGTGACAGGTGCATTCTTCGCGAGAACTCACGAGCGCTATGTTCGCCTTCACCGTTACCGGCCAACGGGCTGATTTCAGCGCGGCCTTCCCCGATTTCGGTGAGCGGGATCGTTTGGGGATCGTCTCGCGGACGCCCGGCGGAGCCTTGGGTGCCAGCGCGCTGATCCTCGCGACGATCACCGCCTTCTACGATCGGGAGCGCGCCGGCGGTGCCGACTTCTTCCGTTACCCGGATTATTATCTCTTCCATACTGCGGCCTCGGTGGGGCCATATGGGATGCTCGATATTTGGCCTGAGCACAAGGAAGTTACCATTCCCGCCGCCGAGCCGGAAATGTTGCTGCGCGCGATCAACGACCGCGCCATCACGCACCTGTTGATCGAAGATGCCACCCCCGGCACGCCGACATTCGAGCGTGCGACCCTCGCCAGCGTCGGGCTCCGCGCCGCCCTGGCCTACGCGCCGGATGGCCGGGTGCGCGCTGCCGATGTTCAGGTGGTCGGGAACACCGTCACGGCCGGCTATGTCACCGCCGTGCTTGATGCGCTGACGCCATTAACCGAACGGGAGCGGGCCGAACTGCGCTTACGACATTCGGCCACGCCGCTGGTCGAGCATTATCGCCGCCTCGCTATCTCCGAGGCACTCGCGTTGCTTGCCGCGACATAGGTAGCAGGAGCCATACCAATGACAGGCGGTGTGGCGCACTATGTGAAGGATGTGCGCGCTCCTGTTGCCCCATTTCCACAGTTATGCATGTCAATCCCTATAGCGCTGTTGCAGCGGGTATTGCCGGGGCGTTGCGCGGCGGATACTTGCCCTGGGTGTTTCACCGCAGCCGTTGATGACCACGGGCAACGAGCGTGTGTGGCGATTATGGGAGCATGGAACGAAAGAGCGCCTTATTCCGTCTACACTGAACATCGGTCTGACCGGGGCGCGGTAGCGGGACCGATTGCGCGTCAGCCGATGTGATTGCCGCCGACGGTCTTGGCCTGGTGAAGTCGGTAGGTTGATCGATAGGGTGAAGTGCGCGATCGGTAACAGAGCCGCCGCGAACGTCAGCGTCGCGCCATCGATGTAGGGACGGAACGCGCGGTGAGGGGTCATCCGATTGACCGAGTTAGCGGTAGATAGCTCTGGTCAGACCACTCGAGTTCATTCCTGTCAGGGTATCTCTATCGTATCGGGCAAATTCCTGGTATGATTGGCGATATACG
>DATCMP010000033.1:0-23566 GCA_036563365.1 Thermomicrobiales bacterium | reverse complement strand
CCCGACGATGACCAAGGTCGGGGCCGTGATCTCGCCCAATCGCCCGATCGCCGGTGGGTCGAGGCGGTTGACCGATTCGGCCCGCTCGAACTCCCCTTCGCGCGCGAGGGCGGCGGCATTCATCACCCCCACCTTCTCGCGCACCGCCGGATCGACCGGCCCTGCGGTGCGCCCAACGCCATCGACCCAGATGCGGATTTCCAGTTCATTGGCCGTGTCGATGTCACCGCGCTTGGTCGCCGCGTCGATCTCGCGCCAGCGTGCTTCCATCGCCGGATCCGGCGCACGCTCCTCACCGCTGATCCCTGCGGCCACCGGGATGACGGCGGAGACCATCTCGGGGTAGTCGAGGGTGAAATCGATCGCGATCGAGCCGCCCATCGAAACCCCGATCAGGTGTGTACGCGCGATCCCGAGGTGTCGCAGCAGGGCGCGCAGATCCTCGCGCATCGTGTATGGACCGGCGGGAAATGTCGATTGTCCATAACCGCGGACGTCGTAACGCAAGACCCGATACGACTCCGCGAAGGTCGCGAACTGGGCATCCCACATCCGCTTGTCGGCGATCCCGGCGTGGATCAGGGTCAGTGGGTGGCCCATCCCCGCTATCTCGTAGACGATCCGTGCGCCATTGATCTCCGCGCTCCCCGACTCAACGGTGGTAGTCATGGTATGCACCCCTTCGCTGGCGATGTCGCGATACCAGTTCGCGCGCTACAGGGTAGCACAGATGTACGGTTCGTGAAGGGTGTTGGTGCGATCATTTGCTGTGCTGTTCGCGGATAATCACCGGCGGTAGATGCAGATCACGCCGGATCGCGATCAGTCGTAGCCCGAATGTCGCGGCCATTGCCAGCAGCGTCGCCGCCTGCTGGGATACGCCGCCCGCCGCGAGTAGGAGATAGCTGGTCGCGCCCGCCAAGGCCGCTGTGGCGTAAATGTCGCGGTGCAGGAGTAACGGCAGCTGGGCGCAGAGGATGTCGCGCAGCAGGCCCCCGGCACAGCCAGTGATCGCGCCCATCGTCACCGCGATTGCCGGGTGGACCCCAGCGCGACTGGCGATCGCGGTGCCGCTGATCGTGAAGAGCGCGAGCCCCGCGGTGTCGGCGACGGCCAAGATCTGCGATGGCGGCGCGTACCAGCGCCCGACGATCACCGTCAGCGCGGTGGCGAGCGCGATCACGAGCAGGTAGTCGGGCGCACTGATCCAGAAGATCGGGCGCTGATCGAGCAGGAGATCGCGTAGCGTACCCCCGCCGATCGCCGTCACCACCGCCAGGATCAGCGCGCCGAAGGGGTCGAGGCGGCGGCGTGCGGCCTGTAAGGTGCCGCTGATCGCGAAGACCGCCACGCCGAGCAGATCGAGCCAGTGCATCATCGTCGCGAGGCCAGCGCCAATGCCTCGACTTCGGCGGGTCGCAACGCCCACCCTAGCGCGCCCGCGTTGCTGGTGGCCTGTGACGCCGTTTTGGCGCCCGGTATCGGCAGGACACCCTCTTGCTGGATGAGCCAGTTGAGCGCCACCTGCGCCGGGGTCTTGCCGCCGTGATCCTCCCCGATCCCCTTGATGAGATCGAGCAGCCCGCTCAGACGGCGCAAGCGCTGCGGACGAAAGGCCGGTTGCCAACTCCGAAGGCCGACGGGTGCGGTGCTACCGGTCAGGTACTTGCCGGTGAGCAAACCCTGCGCCAGCGGGCTGTAGGCGATGACCGTCACCCCGAGTGCGCGACAGGCCGCCAGGGTGCCATCCGCCTCCGGCTTGCGCGCCAGCAGGCTGTACTGGATCTGATTCGTCGCCAGCGGCACGCCGCGCCGTGCGAGCGCCTCATGCGCCCGCTTCGTTTGCTCCGCGCTGTAATTGCTGACGCCGACCGCGCGCACCTTGCCATCGGCCACCGCATCGGCCAGCGCATCCATCAGCGCCTCGATCGAGATGAGGGAGTAGGGGAAGTGGATCTGGTAGAGCTCGATGCTCGCCATCCCCAGCCGGTTCAGGCTGGCATCGAGCGCCTGCCGTACCGTGCGCGCGCCCATTCGCCAGGGGAGCGGCGCGAACTTCGTCGCGACGACGATCGGCGCGGCGCTTTGCCGCGCCAAATCGCCCACGATCCGCTCCGATTCGCCCTGCCCGTAAATCTCGGCGGTATCGAAGAGGGTGACGCCCGTCGCCACGCTCGCCGCGAACGCCGCCGCGACATCCTCTCGTCCGTATTCCTGCCCATAGCCCCAGAACCGTTGCTCGCCCCACGCCCACGTCCCCACGCCGAGCGGCGCGGTCGTGATCCCGCTCCGACCGAGGGTGATTGCTGGCGTCGCTGTCATATCCATGGTCTTTCCTTTCGGTTGCTCTGTCGCAGAGTAGACCGTCAGAAGAAAGCCTAGCGCACCGTCAGGGAATTAGCGCGTACTCTTGGTCAGCATCGGTCTGCACCACTGCCGTTCATCGCTGTTGTGCGCTCGATGGATGTTCCGCGACCTGCTAATCGCCTATCCTTGCCGGTGAGGAGCGACAACGCCTATTCCCGGTAACGGACAGGAGGCAAGATGATCCGTGGTCGCTTACGAAGGCCATTGCACACGGGTCGCTTACGAAGGCCATTGCACACGATCGGCGCGGCGCTCGCGGTCTGGCTGCTCGTCGGTCGGATACACCTGCGGCGTTTCGTATCCAGGGTGAACGGGCATCGTTCGGGAACCGGCACGGTGCCCGATATCGCCGGGCAGATACGCGGCGAATTGCTCGGTTGGCCCGGTGTGACGGTGGCCCCGCATCGCTATGGCGGCGTGGAGTATCGCCTGGGTAAGCGCGAGCTGGGGCATCTGCACGGCGACTACCTCGCCGATCTGCCGTTCCCCGTGCGCGTGCGCGAGGAACTGGTAGCGGCGGGCAAGGCGATGCCACACCATATCCTGCCGCTCAGCGGCTGGGTCAGCTACCCGATCCGCGACGCCAACGCCGTGCCTGGCGCGATCGCCCTCTTTCGCCTCGCCTACGAGCGGGCCACGGCGAAGGGGGAGGTTCACCGCAGCGGCGCGGGGGTGCGGAGGACCGCAGAGAGGAACGAGACCTGAAGCACAGGGCGCACAGAGCCCACAGAGAGGGACGAGAGAAGAGACGGATTAACCCCGAGTCGCCGAGGGGAAGGCGCACCGCAGAGAAGTGAACGAGAAGTAATTCGTTCTCTCTGGGACGTTCCCCCGTTCCTTCCCTGCCGGCTCTGTGCGCTCCGTGGTTCAACCCCGTTCTTCTCTCGTCCCGCTCTGCGGTCCTCTGCGTCCTGCGCCGCTGCGGTGAACTGGTCTATCCTCGCGCCGCGACCGGCACCGCCGGGGCGGGCTTGGAGCGACCGTATTGCGCGGGCCATTCGAGATCGACGCCGAGGGCCGCGGCGGCCTGCAACGGCCAGTACGGCGAGCGCAATAGCTCGCGGGCCAGCGCGATCAGGTCGGCTTGCCCCGCGGCGAGGATCGCTTCGGCCTGCTCCGGTTCGGTGATCAGGCCGACCGCCATCGTCGGGATGGCGACCTCGCGACGGATTTGCTCGGCCAGATGGACCTGATAGCCGGGGCCGAGGGTGATCTGCTGCTGCGTGCTGACGCCGCCGCTCGACGCGGTGATCACGTCAATCCCGCGCGCGCTGAGTTCCCTCGCCAGTATCACCGAGTCGTCGCCCGTCCAGCCGCCCGGCACCCAGTCGGTCGCGGAGAGGCGGATGCCGAGCGGTAGCTCGGCGGGCCAGACCGCCCGGACCGCGTCCACCACTTCCAGCGGGAAACGCATCCGCCCGGCGATGTCGCCGCCATACTCATCGATGCGCGTATTGCTGAGCGGGCTCAGGAAGGTGTGCAGGAGGTAGCCGTGCGCCGCGTGGAGCTCGATGAACTCGAAGCCCGCCGCCAGGGACCGCCGGGTCGCCGCGACGAATGCCTCCTTCACCGCCGCCAGATCGTCACGCGTCATCTCGCGCGGCTGGGCATAGGTGTCGCTGAACGCGAGGCCGCTCGGCGCGATCACATCGTTCCAGCCGCCCTCGGCGATCGGCACCGCGCCCGACCCCGACCAGGGGCGATAGGTGCTGGCTTTGCGTCCGGCGTGCGCCAGTTGTATCCCCGGCACCGCGCCATGCTCGCGGAGGAAGGCGGTGATCCGCGCCAGCGGCGCGATCTGCGCGTCTTCCCACAGGCCGAGGTCTTGCGGTGAGATCCGCCCGCGCGCCTCGACCGCCGTCGCCTCGGCGACGATCAGCCCGGCACCACCGACCGCGCGGCTGCCCAGGTGGACGAGGTGCCAATCGGTCGCGACGCCGTTGTCACAGGAGTATTGGCACATCGGCGAGACGACGATCCGATTTCGCAGCGTCACCCCGCGCATGGTGTAGGGCTGGAAAAGCTGCGCCGCGCGTACGATCTCTGTGGTTGTCATAATACTTAAGTGTTCCTTTCGTTGCTCTTTGATCGTCTCTGCTGATGCGCTCATCGGCAGCGGGCGCGCGACGATGCGCCGGACGTTGCAACGTCCGGCGCGTGGACCCTATTCCGCCGAGAGTGGCCTCGTGGTGTCTCCATACGAGGGCGGCTGGCGCGTAGGCAGTATCGTGTTACCGTGCAGGCTTATCAACGCGATGATACCTGAACAGGGAGGAGTTGGCGCATCCGGCGCGTGAGCAGGGCTCCCCAGTCGCACTCGCGCGCTCGCGGCGGTCCCCTCTTCGGCGAGCCCGCGATACTCGCCCCGTGCGCGGAAGAGGAGCGATTTTACCGCCGGCGTGGTGATCCCGAGATGCGCCCCGATCTGCTCGACCGAGAGACCATCTTTCGCGCGCAACGTCAACGCCCGGCGATTGCGCGGGCTCATCGCGCCGCAGGTTGCCCCGAACCGTTGGAGGGCTTCGGTGTCGAGGAAGGCGGTCTCGGGGTTGTCCTCGCGCTGGACTGAAGGGCGTTCGTGGCAGTGTTCGTCCAGCGGGAGCCAGCGGGCTGTCTGGCGGCGACGCAAGAGATCGGTGCAGGCGTTCGAGGCGATCCGGTAGAGCCAGGCGCTCAGTGCCAGGGTCTCCGTCGTCCGCTGCAGCGCACTATACGCTTTGCAGAAGGTCTCCTGGGTCAGGTCATCGGCGTCGGCTGTGTTTCTGAGGATGTTGTAGCAATGTGCATGGATGCGGGGGCGATAATGCCGAAAGATTTCGGCAAACGCCTCCCGATCTCCCGCTTTCGCGCGCAATACCAATGCGTTTTCTTCGGTAGTAACGCCTGCCATCGCACCCCACCTACTCACTTGTCGCCGCCCGCCCGCCTGTACGTCCACATCAGCGTACAGGTGATGGCTTGGAATAGGCTGAGAATCGCCCCGCTGCTACAGGCTCTTGGCCCATTAATGGCGCACGCGGGGCGGCCAACTCGCCGCCCCGCGTGATCGATGCTCGGTCCTATCGCCGTATGGGTGCCCTCAGGGCTTGATCAGCACCTCCGGCGTCTTGATCTGGTACTTGGCGTAGCCGACCCCTTTGACCGAGATCCCGTGTACGACCCGCGATTCGTTCGGATTGAGGTTCGTTGCTCCGCCGATCGTGGTGTCCAACTGGTTGCCATTGGCGTCATAGAAGACGATCGTGATCAGCACCGAGAGGAGTTGCTGCCCGCTGATATTCTTGATCGGCAGGTTCCACTCGACGTAATTATTGTTGACCGTGTTCAGCGTGAGCTTGCCGAGTGTCAGGAAGGCGGTATCGGTGCTGCCCGGGCCGTCGGGGTAACGCGCGGTGAAGCGCGCCCGCCCGATCTGGCTCAGGAGGATGTCGTTCGGCGCGGCGTTCTCGGGGTGATACTCGAAGACGGCCCGCTCGAAATACTGCACCTGGTAGGTCTTGCCATCGATTGTGCTTTTCTCGTTAAAGACGCCGGTGAGGGGATAGCCCTGCTGTGCCAGACCGCCATTCTTCTGCCAATAGGTCAGGAACGCGCCGCAGAGGCTTTGCCCCGTCTCGGCAAATCGCTGGCAATTGCCGGCCAGGGTCGGCGTGAGGTCGCCGCCCGCATCGGCGGGGAGTCCGGCGGGGTAACGGGTACGTAGCGTGTCGCGCCCGATCTGACTTAGCAGCACCTTGTCCGGCCCGCTAATTTCGAGATGGAGCTCGAAGACGGCGCGCTCGAAATACTGCACCTGATAGGTCTTGCCGTCGGCGGTGCTCTGCTCGGTGAACAGGTCGCTGACCGGATAGCCTTGCTGCACCAGGCCGCCATGCCCCTGCCAGTAGGTCAGGAAGTCGCCGCAGACCTGGTGTCCGGTCTCGGGGAAATCGGCGCAGATGGCCGGAGCCGCAGCCGTTGGGCTAGCGGGCGAGGTGAGCGCTGGCCCGACGAGGCCGAGCAACAGCGCCAGCAACAGGGGGATAATCCCACGTCTCATCGTCTCTCGTCCTTCCATCACCGCAGTCTCGTGTTCCAAGCGCTCGCTGGGTTTGTCTGTGAGGTCCGACTACCGGTACTGGTGCATCTCAGTCGAAGCGGAGCGCGTCGATCGGGTTGAGGCGCGAGGCGCGATTCGCCGGGTAGATGCCGAAGAAGATCCCGATCGCGACGGCACAACCGAAGGAGAGCGCAACCGAGGAGAGCGAGACAATCGCCTTGGTGAAGCCGGTCGCCGTCACCCCTTGCGCGATCCCCGCCCCCAGCGCGATCCCGAGCAACCCGCCGAGGATACTCATCACGACCGCCTCGATCAGGAACTGGCGTAGGATGTCGCCGCGTCGCGCGCCGATCGCCTTGCGGATCCCGATCTCGCGGGTGCGCTCGGTCACGGAGACGAGCATGATATTCATCACGCCGATCCCGCCGACGAGGAGCGAGATCCCCGCCACCGCGCCGAGGAAGATACTCAGCGTCTGCGTGACGGAGTTGAGCGAGGCGAGTTGATCGGCCTGATTCGTGACGGTGAAGTCGTTCGATTTGTTCTGACTGAGCTTGTGGCGTGTCCGCAGCACCGGGGTGATCGCGTCGATGACACCGGTGATCGATTTGGCATCCTCGGCCTTAATCGCGATGCTGCTGATCGGCTGCCCCGCGACCCCTGCGCTGCGATAGCCGAAGAGTCGTTTCAGGCTGGTACTGAGCGGGATGAAGACATTGTCGTCCACCGAGCCGAAACCGCTCCCGCCCTTCGACTCCATCACGCCGATCACCTGATAAGGCTGCCCGCCGATCTTGATCGTCGCCCCGATCGGATTCCCGCCCCCGAAGAGGGTCGTCGCTACATTCGACCCGAGGACGGCGACAGCGGCGGTCGAGGCTTGGTTCTCGGCGGTGACGAAGCTCCCGAGGGAGACTGTGGCGTCGTGAACGATCAAGTAATCGGGGACGGCCCCGACGATGCGCGAATTACTATTGGTGCTGCCGTAGATGATCTGAGAGTTGCCGGTGCGCTCCGGTGAGACCCCCGCGATCCCGATCCCCGGCCCGAGATCCGCCAGCGCCAGCGCATCCTCGTAGGTGAGGGTCTGCAAGCTCCCGGCTGCGCTGGCGACCCCACCGGTCGCCCCACCCCCCGGGCTGACGGTGATCAGGTTCGTCCCGTTGCGCGTCAGATTTGCGGTGATGCTCGCGGTGGCCCCATTGCCGATGGCGAGCAGCGCGATCACCGCCCCGACGCCGATGATGATCCCGAGCATCGTCAGGAAGGTGCGGAGTTTGTTGCTCCCGAGGCTGGTCAGCGCCACGCGCACGCTCTGCCAGAGGTTCATCTTCCCTTGCCTTCCTTTGGCCGGTCGCGTGGCTGCTCATGCGGCCGGTCGTGGTGGACCACCGCTTGCGTCGCCGCGGCCCGCCGTGCTTCTTCGAGGGCGTCCATCTCATCCTGGGTCGGGAAGTCCGCCGGGTTGGCGATCCGCGGTTCGGCGACGATGTCATCGCTGGCGACCACCCCATCGCGCACGCGGAGTATTCGCCGCGTATGCTCGGCGATATCCGGCTCGTGCGTGACGAAGATGACGGTGATCCCTTGCTCACGGTTGAGGCGCTGGAAGATCTGCATCACCTCGACGCTGGAGCGGGTATCGAGGTTGCCGGTCGGTTCGTCGGCCAGGATGATCGACGGAGCATTGACGAGCGACCGCGCGACCGCGACGCGCTGCTGCTGCCCGCCGGAGAGTTCTTTCGGTTTGTGGTGGATCCGCCCGCCGAGGCCGACCGCTTCCAGCGCGGCGGTCGCGCGCTTGCGCCGGTCGCGCGCCCCGGCGTAGAGCATCGGCAATTCCACATTCTCCAGCGCGGTTAACTTCGGCAGGAGATTGAACGATTGGAAGACGAAGCCGATCTTCCTGTTCCGCACCGCCGCCAACTGGTTATCGCTCATCCTGCTGACATCGACGCCGTCGATCTTGTAGAGCCCGCTCGTCGGCTTGTCGAGGCACCCGAGGGTGTTCATCAGGGTGCTCTTCCCCGAACCGGACGGCCCCATGATCGCCATCAACTCGCCGCGCCGTACCGTGAAGCTGACCCCACGCAAGGCGCGCACGGTGATGTCGCCCATCTGGTACGTCTTCATCAGGTCCGCGACCTCGATGACCGGAGGGCCATCGGGGATTGGTGCCAACGCCGGCACCGCCTGCTCGACGAGCGGGGTCGTTGGGGTCGGTAGCGGTATTGTTGCCTGTTCGTGCATCTCGCTCACTTTAGCGCCCACCGCCGGGGACGGCACCGCCACCAGGGGCGGCCCCACCGCCGCCGGCACCGCCACCCGGGAAGTTGCCGCCGCCACCAGGGGCAGCGCCCCCGCCCGTGCCGCCGGTCGTCCGTCCGGGGGCGCTGCTCGTCGGGCTATTGGCGCTGATAACCTGGGTGATGACCTGGTCGTTCTCGTTCAGCCCGGAGATGATCTGGATGTTGCGGCCATCGGTGAGGCCCGTCACCACTTGCTTCGCTTCCGGTTTGCCATCCGCCCCGGTGACCAGGACGAACTGTCGGGCGGGCAATATCGCTGGTGCCGGGCCGGTCCCGACGCCACCCGCGCTGCCTGCGCCCGGTGTTGCCTGCGACCCGGCGCGACCACCGCCGTTGGCGGTCTGTGTCCCGCGCCCGCCAAAGCCACCCACGCCCCCCTGGCCGTTCTGACCCGGAAAACCGGCACCGGGGGTGGCACCTGCGGGAATGTTCCCCGGCCCACCGGCCGCCCCGGCCCCCTGGCCTCGTGCCGCGGCGGTCCCCTGTGGACCTGCTGGTGCCTCAGGCGTCTTCACCTTGCCTTGCTGTATCTGCGCCTGCGCGGTGGTGACGGCGGTGGCCGGGACCACGAGGACGTCGTCGGCTTTATTGATGACAATGCTGATCGTCGCGGTCATCGTTGGCAGGAGGGTTACTTCGGTCGGCGCGACGGTGCCGGTGACTTCATAGTTGACGACATTGGAAGTGCTGGTGCCGACCGGATTGATCGTCGCGATCGTGGCGGTGAAGGTTCGCCCGGCAAAGGCATCCACGGTGAAGGTTGCCTCTTGCCCCAAGCGGATCTTCGAGATGTCGGACTCGTTGACCGAGGCGGTGAATTTGAGGGCATTCAGGTCGGTGAGGGTGATGAACCCGCTGGTCGTGGTCGTGGTCGTGCCGGTCGCGGAACCGCTGGACGCGCTCAACGTCTGCCCGATCACGCCATTGAGCGTCGCGACGGTCCCGGCGATCGGCGCTTTGAGGGTCAGGTTGTCGAGCGTCGTCTGCGCCGTATCGAGGCTGCCCTTGGCCGCGTCGATCGCCGCCTGGTTGGTCGCGATGTCGGCCGCGCTCGGGGCCACGGTCGCCTTGGCATACGTCGCTTGCGCGCTGGCATACGACGCCTGGGCGGTATCGAGCGAGTTCTGGGCGGTGGCGAGGGTCGATTGCGCGGTGATCTGTGCCTTGTCGTTGTTGGCCTGGGCCGTCGCCAGGCTCGTCTGCGCGGTGTCGATCGAATTTTGGGCGGTCAGGATAGCCGTCTTCGCCTTGATCTGCGCGCCGTCATAACTCTTCTTCGCCGTCGCCACGCTCGCGCTCGACTGATCGAGCGCCGTTTGCGCCGAGACCACCTGCCCCTGATATTTCTGTATCCCGCTGTCGAGGTTAACCTGGGCGGTATTCAGCGCGATCTTCGCGTTGTCGACCGAGGTCTGCGCCGTGGTGATCGCCTGTGCCGACTTCGCCTGGGACTGCGCGAAGGTTGTCTGCGCCTGGCTGTAGGCATTCTTCGCGGTTTCGAGGGATTGCTGTGCGGTCAGCAACGCGCTGTCATAGGATGCCTGCGCCGAGCGTACGTTGCCCTCCGCGGTGGTGATCGACTGCCGGGCCGATTGCCGGGCCGTTTCGGCGTTCATCATCGCGGTCTGGTAGGCGGTTTTGGCGTTTGTCAGCGCCGTATCGAGGCTGGTCAGGCTGCTGGCGGCGGCGCTACAACCGGGCAGGCTAAAGTTCCCGTTGCAGCCATTGACCTTGTCTTGTGCGTTGTTGTAGTCCGACTGGGCCTGTTTCACCTTGTCGGCGGCCTGCTGCACCAGGATCGTCTGGTTCTTGTCCACGAGGTTGTAGTTCGCCTGGGCATCCGACAGCGCTCGTTTGGCGTTGTCGAGCGCCACGGCGCTGGTGCCGTTCGGGAAGTTGGTCACCGTCGTCTGGGCATTGGTCAGGGTGAGTTGGGCTGTTTGCAACGCCCCTTGCGCGGCGTTCAGGTCCTGCTGCGTCCCGTTCACCGTCGCGGTGTAGGTGTTGATCGCCTGGGCGAGCGTCGCCTGGGCGTTCTCGAAGGTCAGCCTGGTGACGCGCGTGTCCTGCTCGATCTGCGCCTGGGTCGCGTTATAGGTCTTCTGGGCGTTGCTATAGGCGACGTTGGCGTTGTCAACCGCGAGTTGCGCGGTGGCGATATCCTGCTGGTTCTGCGGGATGGTCGTCTCGTTGAGGTTGCGGATCGCGGTGGCGACCTGGCCTTGTGCCGTATCGACCGAGTTCTGCGCGATCACCAGATCCTGCGCGACGCTGACCTTGGTGTTCTCGAAGCTCCGTTGGGCATTGGCGAGGGCCACCCTGGCGCTGTCGAGGCTCGCCTGCGCCGTGGCCTGATCCTCGGGGGTCGTGCCCGCCACCAGCTTCTTGTAGGCGGCGACGGCCTTATCGTAATTCGAGCGCGCGGTGGTCACGCCGTTGGCCGCATCAGCGGTATCGAGTTGCGCCAGTGCCTGACCGGCCTGGACACGCTCGCCTTGCTTGACATAGATCTGCCTCAGCGTCCCCGAACTCGGGAAACTCAGGTTGAGGCTGGTGGTCGCGCTGAGGGGGCCGCTGGTGGCGATCGTGGTCGCGACATTCGCGCGAGCGACCGCCTGGGTGCGGTAGGTATCGGCGGCGGCTTTGCTCCAGGGCCAGGAGAATGCGGCCGTCCCCGCCGTGCTGAGGAGCAGCAACGCGATCAGGCCGATGCCGACCCCTCGTTGGCGAACGAGGCGTTGTAATCGTTGCATCCCCCCTCCTTCAGGAGCGTGTAATGGCGCGCGTAACGCTTTGGTTCGCGCTATGGCGGATGACATCGCTGCGGCACCGCCGATGAAGTTTGCGTCTCGAACTGTATGGTATGTTGCGAAGCTTGGAAATACCTGAGAGCGCGGTTGAGAGGCGGTGTGCCTGGAGGGTCGCTACATCCGTTCGCGCCCAACCGCCCGCGCCGCGAATTGGCCGAGGCGATTGACAAGGGTGGGTGGCTGATCGATCAGCGGTAGGGCGATCGTTGCGGTCGTCCCCTGGCCGACGGTGCTGGTCAGGGCGATGCTGCCGCCGTGGCTCTCGATCAATGCCTTGGCGATCGCCAGCCCCAATCCGGCACCGCCAGCGGTGCGCGAGCGTGCGCCATCCGCGCGATAGAAGCGATCGAAGATCCGGTCCAGATCGCCCGCCGCGATGCCCATGCCGGGATCGCGCACCGCCACGATCCCTTCCGTGCCCTGACGGGAGATGGTAATCGCGATCGTCCCGCCGGGCGCGGTATGCGCGATCGCATTATCGAGCAGGATCAACAGGACTTGATGCAGCTGGTCGGGGTCGGCCTCGATCGGCACCAGGTCGCCGATCGTCTCGCAGCGAAGGGTGAGGTTGTGCGCCCGGGCCAGCGGTGTTGTCTGACGGGCAACCTCCACCGCGAACGAACCGAGATCGAGCGGTGCGACCGCTAGCGCCTGTTCCCCGAGATCCGAACGGGCAAGGGTGAGCAAGTCGTTGGCGAGCCGTTCCAACCGCCCGAGCCCGTCGCGCAGATCATCGAATAACTCACCGTTCGCGGCCAGCGGCTCGGTGCGGTGGCGGTCGAGGAGATCTGCGGACGCCCGCAACACCGTCAGCGGCGTCCGCAGCTCGTGCGAGGCGTCGGCGATGAATTCCTGCTGCTGGCGGAAGGTCTGCTCGATCGGGACCAGGGCACGCCCGGCAAGGAACCACGCGCCGATAACCAGGAGCAACACCCCCACCACGCCACCTGCGATCAGCCCGATCAACAGCCGGCGCAGCGCATTCTCCATCGGGGCCAGACTCTGCCCGACAACGATCGCCGCGAAGAGCGGGCGGCGCTCCTGGCTCCCCGCCGGGAAGGCTGGGAGGATGGGGAGCGGGCGAACATAGAAGCGTACCGGCTCGCCTTGTATGGTTAAGGTGTAGAAGCGTGGGGTGGCATCGGCGGGATCGATCGCCGGTAGCCTTGGCACCGGCACCTGCTGCGGGTTAACCACAACCGCGCCGTCCTGGGTCAGTGCCAGGAAGAAGTAGCCGCCCCGATAGCCCGCCTGCGCCGCCGCGAACTCTTCGCGTTCCAGCACGCGGGGCGTGGTGATCAGCGCCGCGCTCCGATTCTCCAATTCGCGGTCGATCTCGGTCGGCAGCCGTCGCGCGGCGGCGGCATAGGCAGAACCGCCCACCAACACCAGGATCAGCCCGAAGACGGCGACGTTCCAGCGCACGAGGCGCCAGCGGATCTGCGTGAACACGGGAGGCTCCGGGGGTAGTTGGCAGTCCGTAGTCCGTAGTCCGTAGTGGCTGGGCGATGGTAGCGATGCACCGTGCCAAAACAAATCTCTGCTACGGACTACGGACTGGCAACTCGTTACTACTCTTTCAACACATACCCCACACCGCGCACGGTGCGGATCAAGGGGCGGGCGAAGCCGCGATCGACTTTGTCGCGCAGATAATGGATGTAAATCTCGACGACGTTCGAGGCCGCTTCGGAATCATACCCCCAGACATGATCGGTGATCTGCGCCTTGCTCAATACCCGTCCGGCATTCCGCATCAGGTAGCGTAACAGGGAGAACTCTTTCGCTGTCAGCGCGATCGTCTGGGTATTGCGACGGGCCTCGCGGGTGGTCAGGTCGAGGATGAGATCGCCGACCTTGATCTGCCCCTCGGCGGTGCCATCGGCGTTCCGTCGCCCGAGGGCGCGCACGCGCGCCAGCAGTTCTTCCAACGCGAACGGCTTGACGAGATAATCATCCGCCCCGGCATCAAGGCCGCGCACCCGGTCGGGGACCGCATCGCGCGCGGTGAGCAGGATCACCGGCGTACGCATCCCCTGCTGGCGCATCGTGCGGCAGAGGGCGAGGCCGTCCATCTCGGGGAGCATCACATCGAGCACGATCACATCGAAGGCCCCGGTCTGCGCGCGGGCCAGGCCATCGAGGCCATCCGGCGCGGTCTCGGCGTGATGCCCAGCCTCATTCAGGGCGCGCTCGACGAGTCGTGCGACGCGGGGATCGTCCTCGACGACCAGGACTTCCATCATCGTTCCCTCCTGCCATTCCTCTGAAACCGCAGCATACGCGCGCTCCCTTGGAACAAGCTTGGAATGATTACCCTATTCTCCGCCCTCGGCGATCGTTTGTACAGATGATGGGGGACGAGTCGTGGGTCGTGGGTCGGGAGTCGTGAGGGCCGCCCCTCTCCCGAGTCATCGCACGGTAGCGTATCCTTACGCCCGGTAGGGTTAATCGGGCGGTTTCCGGTGGCATATCCCGGAGGATAGCGATGGGTTCGACCGACCTCGATCCGCGGGCGATTCTGGGCGTTCTCGGCGTTGCCGATGGGGTGACAGCGCTGACCCCTGTTTCCGGCGGTCGGGATACCGCGATCTGGCGCGTCGAGCGCGATAGTCGCTCCTATGCGTTGCGGGTCTTCCGCCCCGAGCAGACGGCTGTGGCGCGGCGCGAGGCCGCCGTGATGCGCGCTGGGATCCCCGGCGTGCCCATTCCCGCCGTTCACGCTGAAGGGGTCTGGCACAATCGCGCGGCGCTGCTGATCGAATGGTGCGAGGGGCGGATCTTGCTAGACGCCCTGCGCGCCACGCCGCGCGACAGTTGGGCGCTCGCACACCTTTTCGGCGCAACACAGGCGTACCTCCACGCGGCTACGCCCCCTGAATCGCTCGTCGCCGAAGGGCGATCGTGGGCCACCTGGGCGGGTGGCGGCGGTGCGGCGCTGACGGAGCGGTTACGGGCGGTCGCGGCGGGGCCATCGAGTGTCCTCCACTTCGATTACCATCCGCTCAATCTGCTGGTCGAGGGGCGACGGGCGACCGGGCTGATCGACTGGGCCAATGTCCATGTCGGCGACCGGCGTGCGGATCTCGCCCGCACCGTGGCGATCTTGCGGCTCACGCCGTTGGGGACTGGTGCCGCCGCCATTGCCACGATCCTCTTCGTGCGCCTGCTCGAACTCGGCTGGCGGCGTGGTTATCGCGCGGTCGCCGGGCCGATTGGCGGGATGGCCCCGTTCTACGCCTGGGCCGGGGCCACGTTGGTCAACGATCTGTCCGCGAAGATCGGTCGCCCCGGTGAGGCACTGCGAGTCGCCGATCTCGATCCCGCACGACGCTGGACCGCACATTGGATGGCGCGAGCCGGGCTGCCAGCGGCATAACGTACCGGCCTTGACGACATTGATTGCCGGGGAAGACGAGAAGGGGAGCTCATGTCTGACTTCGCTACGAACTTCGCGACGATTGCAGAGGCCGGTGCCGCCTTCAGTCAGGAGTATTGGGCGTTTTACCCGCGCGAACGGGCGCTCTTCAATTACTATCCCGGTGGCGCGGCCCACGCCGGGATCCATACCGGCGATGGGCAAGTGGCCGACTATCGCCCCGCAGCGGTCGCGCAGCGCCTCCGCGCGGTGGAAGGGTGGCAGGCGGCGTTCGCCGGGCTCGACGCCCTCGCCACGACCCCCGGCGACCGGCGCGATCTGGCGATTCTCCGCTGGGTGGCCGGGGCCGAGCATTTCACCCTCACCGAGATCCGCCCGCACCGCACCGTCCCCGGCCATTACGCCGATACGGTCGACATCTCGGGCTACTTGCGGCGCGATTACGCCCCGTTGGCCGAGCGCCTGACCGCCCTCGCCGCCCACCTCGAACTGATCCCCGACGCGCTCGCGGTCGCCCAGCGTAACCTCGACGCCCCGATCGCGGCGGCGCAACTCGACAACGCGCGGGCGAGCTTCGCCGGCCACGCCGCCTTCATCGGCGACAGTCTCGCCGCGCTGATCGCCCCGTGCCCCGATGCCGCCCTGCGTGGGCGGATCGCGCGGGGTGCGGGGCACGCGGTCGCCGCGTTGCGAGAGTTCGATCGGTTCCTGGCGGGGAAGCTGGCGCAGGCGCCCGAGGCCGATTTCGCCTTCGGCACGGCGCGCTTCACCGGCCTGCTCCGCGCCTTCGATCTGGTCGATCTGCCGCTTGATGAGGTCCGCCGCCACGGGCAGGCCGACCTCGATCGCAATCTCGCCTTGCTCAAAGAATGGTGCGCGCGGATCGATCCGCGCGCCGACCCGCGGGATGTCGTCGCCCGCCTCGCGCGCGATCACCCGGCGGCTGATGGCCTGGTGGGGGCGGCTGAATCGACACTGGAAGCGTTACGCGACTTCACGATCGCCAGGAATCTGGTCGGGGTGCCGAGCGACGTGCGCTGTGACGTCAGCGAGATCCCGGTCTATTACAAGTGGGCCTTCGCGATGATGGACTATCCTGGCGCGTTCGAGCCGGAGAACGCGGGCGCGCACTTCTGGATGAATTCGCCCGACCCCTCCTGGCCCGCCGCCGATCAGGAAGCGTGGCTGCGACGTTTCTCCCAAGCGTCGATCGTCAACACCTCGGCGCACGAGGCGTATCCCGGCCACTTCGTGCAGAGTATGCACAACCGTCGCGCCCCCTCGGCGATCGCCAGGTCGTTCGGCTCGTTCACCCATTGGGAAGGGTGGGCGCATTATATCGAGGAGCTGATCCTCGATGAGGGGTACGGCGCTGGCGATCCGGCGTTACGCGTCGCCCAACTCCAGGCGGCCATCCTGCGTAACGCGCGCTACCTCGCCGCGATCGGCCTGCACTGTGACGGGATGACCGTCGCGGAGGCGACGCCCCTGATCGCCGATTCGACCCTGCTGGAGGGCTTACCCGCCGAGCGCGAGGCGCTGCGCGGCACGTTCGACCCCGGCTACGGCAGCTATGCCCTCGGCAAGCTGATGATCCGCAAGCTGCGGAGCGATGTTGAGCGCGAGGCCGGTGGCAACTTCTCGCTCCGCGCCTTCCACGACAATCTGCTCGGCCACGGTGGCCCGCCATTCGCAATTCTGCGCCCGCTGCTGCTGCGCGAGGACGATGGGCGGGTGCTCTGAGCGGGTGCGCTGCCGCACAATCCGGATGATACACGCGGGGAACGCCGGATAGCTGTTGAGGAGAAAGATGGACGTGGTGAGCGGAATCAACCATTGGGCCATGCCCGATCTCGCGGTGCGCGAGGCCGCCGCGCTGGCGAAACAGGCGGGATTCGCGGCGATCGAACTGAATCTCGCCGAAGATGGCGAACTGGGGTTACAGACTTCCACTGTAGCAGCGCACGCGCTGTGCGCCGCTGTCGAGGGGGTCGGGTTGCAGCTTGGCGGCCTATCTACCAACCTGTACTGGCGTTACTCGCCCACCGCCGACGATCCGGCCATCCGACAACGCGCCCGCGAGATCGCCGCGCGGCAACTCGAACTCGGGGCAGCGCTCGGCGTGGATGCGATCCTCGTCGTGCCGGGTCAGGTTGGCGCGGCGATGGGCGGCCCATCGGTGCGCTACGACGTGGCCTACGAACGGGCGCAGGAATTTCTCGGCGCGCTCGCGCCGGTCGCAGAACGCGCCGGGGTGACCCTGGCGATCGAGAACGTCTGGAATAAATTCCTGTTGAGCCCACTCGAGATGCGACGGCTGATCGATGAGATCGGCAGCGAGCGGGTGGGGGTCTACTTCGATGTCGGCAATATCCTGCTCTACGGCTACCCGGAGCACTGGATCGACATCCTCGGCGCGCGGATCCGCCGCGTCCACCTCAAAGATTACGCGCGCTCGATCGGCGGTCTGCAAGGGTTCGTCGATCTCGGCGCGGGTGATGTCGATTGGGAGACGGTTGGCGCGGCGCTGAATCGGGCCGGGTATCGCGGGCCGCTCACCGCCGAAGTCTTCCCGTCTCAGGAAGAACGGGGCGATCCCTCGGGCTACGTCACGAAGATCGGCCAGCAGATTGCCGCTGTGCTGGCGCGTATCAAGCAGGGTGTCGCCTCGCCGTAATCCCGTTCAACTATCCTGCCGACAGGCGGCAAGGTGCTTCTCTCGTGCTCCCTAACTCGCCAGGACGATCCGATCGCGCCCCTCACGCTTGGCACGGTAGAGCGACGAATCGGCAGCGCGCAGCACCGCTTCGGTCGTTTGCCCATGGATCGGGAAGGCGGCAACGCCGATCGAGGCGGTGATCGGACCGAGAACCCGACGCTGGTGCAGCACCGTGAGGTCGCGCAGCCCATTCCGTAGCGTCTCCGCCCGTGCTTCTGCTGCGCTCAGGTTCGCCCCTGGGAGGATCAAGGTGAGTTCTTCGCCACCATAGCGGCAAGCGAAGTCTTCACCGCGAATATGGGTGCCGAGGTAACTGCCAACCTCGCGTAGGAGTGCGTCGCCTGCCTGGTGACCGAAGGTATCGTTGAAGCGCTTGAAGTGGTCGAGATCGACCATGATCACGCTGACCGCCGCCCCTTGCCGCTCGGCACGCTGCAATTCGCGTTCGAGCGATTCCTCCAGGTAGCGGCGATTGTACAGCCCGGTAAGGGGATCACGAATCGATTGGTCGCGCAATCGCGCCTGCATCCGTAAGTTGGCGAGGGCGAGCCCCACACGTTCCGCAACCGCTATGGTTAAGCGTTGTTGCGCGGTTTCGTCGATGGTGCTGTCCGATGCCATAAGCCGCAGATGCAATATCCCCAGCATCTCGCCATCGGCCAGGAGTGGCAAGCACAGATACCCCCCGATATGCGACTCCGGCGCGTGGGCACACGGTAAATCGGAGGCGGGATCAACGACCTGATGCGAGCGCCCGCGCCGGAGTGCCCAGCATGCCTCCGGGGCGAAGTCTGCGAACGTCTGCCCTGCCTCACCCCAGGAGGCTACCGGCTCGATTAGGTTCTGTGATGCGCGGAATATCCCGACGAAGCCCGTGCTGCCTGGGAAGAGTTGGCCCCCTAGTCGTCTGATGACCGTGGCCGCCTCTTCTGTCGTACGGCATGACTGTAAGTAGTCGCCGAGTTCATTGAGCATGGAGATGTCACGCGCCTGTCTTTCCAGCATTTGTACAACGCCGGTGAGTTGCGTGTTCGTCTCGTGCAGGGCTACTTCCGCCTGTTGTCGCGCCCGGAGCTCTTCGTGGAGCGCCTCGGTGCGTTCCTCGACGCGCCGTTCGAGGATGGTTGCCGCCTCGCGCAACGATGCCTCGCGCGTGTTGAGGAGTTGTCCCGCCGTGAAAAGCTCCCGCTCGAGCGCACCGATCTCGTCGGCATCCGGTCGCGCTGCCTCCGGCGGATACCCTTGCCCGAGCCGTTGGGCGATCCCTCCAAGCCGTTGAATCCGCCGCACGACGCCCCCGGTAAAGAGCAAGGTTGCCAGAAGACCGCCCACCAAAGCCAGGAGTACGGCCACGCCCTCGATCCATTGGCCGCGCGTTGCGAGACGCTGTACTTCCTGCGTTCGCACCTGGAGTAAACGTTCTTCCTCCCTTGTCATCGCCGCCAGCACTTCTCGCAAACTATCCATCTGTGATTTGCTCGTTATCAGCTGCGCCGGTGCGGGCTCCTCCCCACGCGCGGCTGCAGATTGCAGTGTGTCGAGTAACGCCATTTCGCTGGCTACGAGCGTCGCTGCCTGTTGGGCGCGCTCCTCTTGCTGGGGGTTATCCTGCACCAGGGTCGTCAGGTTTTGGGTCGCCGTCGGGAGTTGCGCCCGGGCTGTTGTGTAAGGCTGTAGGAATATGGTGTTCTTGGTCAGCAGATAGCCACGGACCCCCGTTTCGGCATCGAGTTGGAGTGCGAGGACGTGGCTGATCTCGTGTCCGACGCGCAAGGTATGCGCGATCCGCATTTGTGCGGACCAGAGGTACCGCTGCGTGATAATGAAGCTTGGCATGATGATGAGCAGCATCAGAAGAGGGATCGCGATGACGATCAGCCCCTTATTGCGTAGGGAGCGATCGGCCCACCACTGGGTCAAGCCAGAACCTCGCTTGAGCACGTCCGCACCTCTTCGTGGCCGAGAAACGTATCGTGGCTGGCATGGACATGCAACAATGCACTCTAACAATAAGGGACGGTGCGCGGATGCGGCATGGCGTAGATGTCCCGTCCAATACAGCTATTGGTACTTTTTGCAGCTAATGGGCGCATAGGGAGCACGTAGGCAGCCGCCCTCTTCGCCTTCATTCCGGCCCTGTCTCAATCGTTTGCCGTCACAGACTCGCGCAACGCCGCCAACGCTTGTAGTCGCCGGTCGATCGGGCCGTCGATCGCGAAGAAGACGTGATCGATGCCAAGGGTCGCCATCCAGGCTACGTCCTCGGCCCATTGCGCGACGGTACCCGCGAAGAGAGCACGGCCTATTTCCGGTAGGGGTGAGTCGGCCAGTTCGGCGTTTGCCCGCGCGATGATCGGCAGGGCCTCGACGTTGCGCCCCGCCTCGCGGGCGGCATCGCGGAAGATCGCGATCTCGCGGAGCAGACCCTCCCGCTCGGCGGCCAGGGGATTGAAGCCGTCGGCGATCCGCCCGGCGCGGGCGATCGCGGCGGGCGCATAGCACCCGAAGATCAGCGGCGGACCGCCCGGCTGGACCGGCTTCGGCCCGATTTCCGCTTCCGGGATCTGGTAGAACCTCCTGTCATAACGCACCGGGTCGGGTCCCCAGACCGCGCGGACAGCCGCGACCCAATCGGCCATCCCCGCGCCCTGCCGCGCATGCGGCACCCCCGCGACCGCGAACTCATCCGACATCCAGCCCTGGCCGACCCCGGCGATCACCCGCCCGCCGCTGAGTTGATCGAGGGTGGCGAACCGTTTCCCCAGGATAACCGGCGGGTGGAAGAGGGCGTTGATCACGCTCGTGCCGAGCTGCACCCGCGTGGTCAGTGCGACGGCATAGGTCAGCGTTTCGAGCGGGTCGAAGACGGTGGCGTAATATCTCGGCAGCGGCTGGGCCGGTAGACCGGGAGCAACGCTGATCGCGCGTGTCGGGCGCAGGAGTCGATCGAGGGTCCAGAGCGAGTCGAGGCCGATCGCTTCCGCCTCGCGTGCCACCCGCGCAATATTCTCGCGGGTGGCGTACTCGCCGTGCTGCGGTAACGCCATCCCGATCCGCATTCGCCCTCCTTGCCGCCGCCCACCCGCCCCTTTCGCTTCAGGCGAATGGCCCCACCAAAATCGACAGGGATATACGCGCTAGCGCGGCCTGATACTCAGCCCCCGTCTTGCTCCATGCCCGTAACCCCGCGCAACGTCTCCAGCATGAGCATCGCCGCGCGACGGCCAAGCTGCGGCCCGAGCGCCTGGAACGAGACCGAGTCGGTGACGCGCAGCAGTTCGTTGTTGGAGATGTCCTTGATCGAGAGGAAGGGTGTGTCGTGGCTCGCGCAGGCCAGCGCGATCGCCGCCGCCTCCATATCCTCGCAGGAGGAGTCGTGGGCGGCTACCAACCCGCTGATCCGCTCGCGTGACCGATTCCAGCGATCGGCCGAGGCGACCGTGCCGGTGACGACGCGCGGCGTGCGGTGCGGCACATGATCGGGCCAACCGGAGGCCGGGGGCCACGGCTCGTGTCGCCCTTCCAGTCGCGCCGCCGCGCGTTGCGCCTGGGCCAGGAGCGCCGGATCGGCGGCGAAGTAATCGGCCCGTTCCTGCTCGCCGCGCCGCAGATAGCGCATCCGCGAGTAGCGCTCATCCCCCTCCGGGCTGACGTTGACGTTGTCGTAGGCGACCGTGCGCGCGGCGATCACCAGATCGCCCGGCAACAGATCGTCGCGGTGCGCGCCGGTGCAGCCGTAGTTCAGGACTGCGGTTGGTTCCCAGCGCCCGATCACCGCCTCCGTCACCGCCGCCGCGCTGAGCATCCCGATCCCGCAGAGCGTGAGCACAATCACCCGCCCGCCGAACGCCGTCACCTCGTAGCGCCGCCCCGCGTGCCACTGCGCCTCCCCCGCTGGCAACGCCGCACGCAGGTGACAGAGTTCCTCTTCCAGGGCGCAGATGACGGCGAGGGGCGCATGAGTCGTAAGATTCTCTACCAAGGCTGTAGCCCTTTCGCACAAAGATTATGGCGTTCCTCAGTTTGCCTACTGCCAATTACGCCAGCGTAGCGTTCTCACGACTCACGACTCACGGCTCGCGACTCGATATTCCCCCCGATACCCTTCGGGCAGGAGGGCGGCGATCTGCTCCATCACCTCGTCGGCGACGGCCTGATGGTCGGGGCGACCCGTGCCGAAATCGGGCTGGAAGGGCTTGCCAATGGTGACACGGACGCGAGGGCGACTTAAGCGTGCCGTCAGGAAGGGCCGCACGCTGCTCAAGCGCTCCGTGCCGCTGATCCCGATCGGCAGGATCGGGGCACCGGTGCGGTGGGCCAGCAGCGAGATCCCCGGCTTGGCGCGGCTGAGGGCGGGCCGCCCGCTGATCCCGCCCTCGGGGAAGATCCCCACCGCTTCGCCGCGCTTCAGCAATTCCACGGCAGCGCGGATCGCATCGAGGTCCCGCGCCCCGCCACGGCGCACCGGCAGCGCACCGAGCGTCCGCAGTACCCAGGAGAGCCAGCCGATTTCGTAGAGTTCGTGGCCCGCCAGGAAGGTAATCCGGCGCGAGATCGTGGTGGCGATCAGCGGCGGCTCCAGATACGAGAGATGGTTCGCCACGATCAGCAGCGGGCCTTCGCGCGGCACATTTTCCAGGCCGCGTACTTCTTCCCCGGTACACGCGCCGAAGACGACCTTGCCGAGGACGCGCGCCAGGGCATAGGTGCGCGCGTCCGGCGGTTGCGCCGTGCGTTTGCGCTCCTCCGCCTGGGCCAGCGCCCGTTCCGTGCGGCTCGGTTGCCGCACCTGCTGCGTGTCGCCCTGCTCTCCCACTGGCTCGCCCTGCGCCCCTTGCTCTGCCATGCTCCCCCCGTGTGCCGATGGCCCCGTGGCGCGCGACACGCATCCGTGTTCTCAACGTTCGGCTGTCCATTCCCCGTAGTACACCCGCCGCACCCCCCGTTCGTCAAGTGCGGCACGTAAGCGCGGATCGGTTAACAGCGCGATTTCCGCCGCGCCGCGCGTCGCGTCACGGTTCCAGGCCGGGTGCGCCATGATCTCCGTCAGCCCCGATCCCGCCGTGATCGCCGTCGCCAGGGCCGTTGGAGGGTCGGGCGCGGCGAGGAACCGCGTCGCATCGAAGAGCCGATCGGCATAGACGATACCGGCTTGCCGTAGTTGGCGCAGTCGCGCCCGTTCGAGTCGCGGGGTGAGCCAGGCCAGCAGGCCCAGCAATCGCGGCGAGGTGAGCAGCGGCGTCAGCGGCGACCCGGGTTTGAGCGCCCCGAATGGGTTCTGGACCGTCGCGCCTACGCGCTGTGGCGGCAGCCACGCCCCTATCGCCGGGGAGCGCAGCGCCCCGATCCCGTGTTCGGCCATGATCCGCAGCACGATCGGGAAGACGCGCGGGAAGGCGTGCGCGTGCAGATGACCGTCGACATGGGTTGGCCGGAGGCCCGCGTCGAGCAGAATTGCCAACTGCGCGCGCAACTCGCGCTCGACCTCGACGGCGCTCGTCCGTCCGCTGAGCAGCCCACCGAGTTGCGCGCCGATCGGTCGGAACTGGCCGCGCCTGTCGGTCAATGTCGGCACCTCGCGCGGCGGCAGGACCGGCCCGCCCTCCGTCAGGTTAACGTGCCAGCCGACACCTAAATTTGGACAGTCGTGCGCCAGGCGGATCGCGGCGTGTGTCGCCGGTTGGTTAACCAGGAGGGTCGCGCTCGTCAGGGTGCCGTTTGCATGGCAACGGATGATCGCCTCATTGATCGCCTCGGAGTACCCGAAGTCGTCGCCATTGATGACGAGGTGCTGATCGTGTTGCATCGTTTACCATCGTCGCTCAGTCGAGCTGCCAGTGTTAACTACCGGGCTCTTTCCAGGCTCTATTGTAGGAGATCGGGAGCGGCACAAAAGAGCCGCGGGGCGCGACCTTGTCCCTTGCCGGGCTATGGGCCAGCGAC
>DATCMP010000024.1:0-4342 GCA_036563365.1 Thermomicrobiales bacterium | reverse complement strand
GGTATCGACCGGATAATCGTAGCCCCAGACGCGCGCCAGCAACGTCTCGCGCGAGAGGACGACGCCGGGATTGCGGGCGAGGCAGAGGAGCAGGTCGAACTCCTTCGGCTTGAGCGCGAGCGGCTGGCCGGACCAACTGGCCTGATGGCGGGCGGCGTCGATGATCAACGGACCCGCTTCGAGGGTCGGGGTGGTGCCGAGGGTCGCCGCTGCTCCCGGCGGGGCGGCATCACTACGCCGTAGCAGCGCCTTGAGGCGGGCGAGCAGCTCGCGCATCGAGAACGGCTTGGTGAGGTAATCATCCGCGCCCAGTTCCAGGCCGAGCACGGTGTCCGTTTCGCCCTCGCGCGCGGTGAGCATGATGATCGGGACCGCCGACTCGCGACGGAGCGCGCGGCAGACCTCGAAGCCGTCGAGACCGGGGAGCATCAGATCGAGCAGCACGGCATCGGGACGCTCGCGCTTGGCGGTAGCGAGCGCTACCTGCCCATCGTGGGCGGCGATGACGGTGTAGCCCTCGCGGCGCAGGTTGTAGCCGATCGTCTCCGTCAGCACACGCTCGTCATCGACCACCAGAATCTTCTTGCTCATCGTCACCTTCCGCTACGCGAGGGCCGGCGAATGTACCGTCAGCGAAGGACGATACCACGCCGATGTTAGCGGAATGTTAAAAGGCGGGTACTCATGCGGGACGGGAATAGGCAACGCCCCCGACATCCTCCGTCGGGGGCGTTGCCATCGTGAATGCCTCTGGAGAGCGGTGGGCGGGTATCAGACGCGGCGAATCGTGATCGGCACCGGTAACTTGGCGTTCATGCTGCCGCTGCGAAACCCTTCGAGGTCCAGGGTGATGTAGGTGTAGCCGATCGCCTTGAAGTGCTCGACCAGGATGGCGCGCGTCTCGGCCTCGACCAGACGTGGCAGGCTGTCGAGCGGCACTTCGATCCGCGCAGTGTCGCCGTGATGACGGACGCGCAGTTGCGACAGCCCCAGGTCGCGCAGGAACCGCTCGCCCTGCCAGACCTGGGTGAGGACGCCGGCATCGATCGGCGTCCCGTAGGCGACGCGCGAGGAGAGGCAGGCCATCGCGGGCTTGTCCCAGTTCGGCACGCCGAATTCCAGCGCCGCCGCGCGAATCTCGGCCTTGTTCAGCTCCGCTTCTTGCAGCGGGGCGCGCACCCCGCGCTCGCGCGCGGCGACCGCACCCGGGCGGTGATCGCCGAAATCATCCATATTCGCGCCATAGACGATGTGTGGAATCCCCTCGCGCGTGGCGATCTCCTGCAACTCGTCGAAGAGGGCGGTCTTGCAGAAGTAGCAGCGGTTGCTCGGGTTCGCGGCGTAGTTCGGGTCAGCGAGTTCGGTGGTGTAGGTGGTGATCACCGGGATATTCATCTCCCGCGCGACCGCCAGCGCCCCCTCGACCTCATCGCCCGCAATACTCTCGGAGGCCGACAGCACCCCGACCGCGCGATCCCCGAGGGTGTCGTGGGCAACCTTCAGCAGCAGCGTGCTATCGATGCCGCCCGAGTAGGCGACGATGACCGAACCGAGCTCGCGCAGGATCTCCCGCATCCGCTCCAGCTTCTGTTCCACGGCGATCTCTAGGGTCACAGTTCCTCCGGGGTGGGTCGTGAGTCGTGAGTCGTGAGTCGTGAGAAGATTCGTCCTGGCACCACACTGTTTGTGGATACCGTTGCCGCCGATAGACAGTTCTCACGACTCGCGACTCACGACTGCCGACTCGCTACTATCGCGTTCGCGATCATCGCGGCGCTGGCCCCCGCGCCGATCCCATTGTCGATGTTGACGACCGTCAGGCCGGGCGCGCAGGTCTGGAGCATCGAGAGGAGGGGGGCGATCCCACCGCCGCCCGCGCCATAACCGACCGAGGTGGGCAGCCCGATCGTCGGCACGGTCGCGAGGCCCGCGACCACCGAGGGCAGCGCGCCATCCATCCCCGCCGCGATGATCAGCACCCCCGCATCATCGGCGAGCAAGTCACGCAGGGGCTCGAAGAGGCGGTGCAGGCCCGCCACCCCGACATCGGCCACCATCGTCACGCGGCAGCCCATCGCCTCCACCATCGCCCGCGCCTCGTCGGCGACCGGCAGGTCGGAGGTCCCGGCGGTCAGGATACCGACATGCCCGCCGGTCGGCGTCGGGGCGAAATCGGCGCGGCGCACCAGCACGGTCGGATAGTCGCCGCGTCGCTCCACGGAATAATCCGGCGCGGTGAAGGCCGCCATCAGCGCGGCGTACTGGGCGGCATCGACCCGACTCGCGAGCGCTTGTCCGCGCGCCACGACGAGACGCCCCACCACCGCCACGACCTGTTCGGGCGTTTTCCCGGCGGCATAGACAACTTCGGGACGCCCCGAACGGCTCTGGCGATCGGGGTCCAGTCGCGCGAAATCCTCTACCGCCGCGACTGTGTGCCCACTTGCCGACGGATGATCTGCTGCTGCTGCTGTACTGAAGGCGCTGAAGGCGGCGAGTGCCGCTTGCACGTTCGCGCTATGGTCTGCCACGCTCACCCCAGGAGTGTATTCTTTGCTCACGTCATGCCCCAGGCGGGCACCGTTACATGGTACCACGGCTGCGGATGGCGAGGCCGATCACGGCATTTCCCGTGCCCCCGCTACTCCTTAGACAAGGCCCGCTAGAGGCAGAACGCTGTGGGTGCCCCATATCTTCCGCTCCTGCGCTCCCGCGCTCGATTTTCGGTCGTGCCGCGCGATCCCACAATAGTCCCGTTTGTTCCCCGATCGGTGTCGCGCCGATCGCGGGATGGGCTATACTCCATGACGGATTGGGGACTGCTTGAGGCGCTGGAATAGGGACAACGATCGCGGCGTGAGCCGACGAGCGGAGCGAGGGAGGAACGCGAAGATGGCGCACCCGGATGGCTTCATCGATCTGCGAAGTGATACGGTCACGCACCCGACCGCGGCGATGCGTCGGGCGATGGCCGAGGCCGAGGTTGGCGACGATCAGTACGGCGAAGATCCGACCGTGCGCCGTCTCGAAGAGGCTTCCGCCGCGATGCTCGGCAAGGAGGCGGCGTGCTACGTCTCCTCCGGCACGATGGGCAACCTGATCGCGATCCTGTCGCACTGCGGGCGCGGCGACGAGGTCTTGCTCGGCGACGAGTGCCACGTCCTCTGGTACGAGAGCGGCGGCGCGGCGGCGCTCGGGGGGCTGCCATTCAACAAGCTCCGCACCGATCGCTTCGGGCGGATCGACCCGCGTGAGATCGCCGACATGATCCGCATCCCGCGCCCCGGCTACCAGCGCACCGGGGTCCTCTGCCTGGAGAATACGCACAACCGGTGCGGCGGCGCGGTGCTGCACCCGGACTATTTCGCCGAGGTCAAGGCGGTGGCGCACGGGCGCGGGGTGCCGATCCACCTCGACGGCGCGCGGATCTTCAATGCCGCCGCCACCCTCGGTCTGCCGGCCAGCGAGGTCGTCGCCGCGGTGGACTCGGTGCAGTTCTGCTTCTCGAAGGCGCTCGCCGCGCCGGTCGGCTCGATCGTCGTCGGCTCGGCCGAGTTCATCGGGCGGGTCCGCGCGAATCGCAAGCTCGTCGGCGGCGCGATGCGGCAGGCCGGCGTAATCGCCGCCGCCGCGCTGGTCGGCCTGAACGAGATGGTGGAGCGGTTACCCGAGGATCACCGCCGCGCCCGGCGTCTGGCCGAAGGGCTGGCGCAGATCCCTGGCGTGGCGATCGACCTGGAGACGGTGCAGAGCAACATCGTGATCTTCAAGCCCGCGCCGGAGCAGATCACCACCGAGGAGTTCATCGCGGGGATGGTCGAGGGGGGCGTGCGCGTCTCCAACTACGGCCTGCGCGGCCTGCGGATGGTGACGCATTACCAGATCACCGACGAGGATGTCGAGCGGACGCTGCGGATCGCCGGCGGGCTGATGGAGAGCCGCTCGGTCGCTCCGGTCGCGCGGGCTGCCGCGACCGTCGCCTGACACGGGGCGGCGGTCACGTAGGAGACGGGGTAGGGGCGAGAGATGGACGAACGCACGCCGACCGCGAGCGCAAGCGGTAATGCGACCTGGGATGATCTGCCGGAAGAGGTGCGCCTGCGCCTGCAAGCGCCGAAGCCCCAACCGGTGCCGACCAACTCCGCGCTGTCGCCGCGGATGCGTGCGTTCGTCCTGGCCGTTGATCGGGGTGTGCTGGCAGTCGCGCGCCATTGGGTGCTGGCCGTCAACATCATCGGCGGGCTCTACGCCGGGTTCCCGCTCCTGGGGCCGTGGCTCCTCTCGAAGGGTTTCACGATCCCGGCGAACGTGATCTACTTCATGTATAAGCTGACCTGTCACC
>DATCMP010000019.1:0-6892 GCA_036563365.1 Thermomicrobiales bacterium | reverse complement strand
TTTGCGGCGGCGGCGATCGCGGCGCTCGGTCGCGGTCCGCGCACCCTGCTGCCCTTCCTGGCCGGGGCGAGCGTGACATTCGGTGTCGTCATCGGTGCGCTCTGGCTGTTGACAGGGAATACCCTCTTCTCGCATCTGCTCTTCTACAACACCCGTCCCTGGCGCGACGACCGCTTCGAGAGCCTGAACGGCAAGTTCCTCACGCAGCACTGGCCGATTCTCGTACCAGCACTCCTCTATGCCGCCTGGGGAGTCTGGAAGCGGCCAAAATCGGCGCTGACCTATTACCCGCTCACCGCCCTGCTCGTGCTGATCACGGTCGGCGCGGAGGGAGGCGCACGAAATTATTATGTCGAACTTTGCCTGGCGATCGGGCTCGGCTCGGCGCTGGCGCTCGGCTCTTCGCTCGCCGCCAAGCGCCCGCGCCCGATGTTATCGGGCGCGAGTGTGGTGTTGATCCTGCTGCTCGGCTTCTACACTGGTCGCGCCTATACGAGCTTCATCATCGGCCAATATGTCCCGACACCGCCCGTGCAGGATGGTGGTGAGCTGAATGCGCTCCTGGCGATCACGGACGCCGCGCCCGATCCGATCCTCACCGATAGCATCAGCTTCCTGGCGATCCGCAATCGCCCGGTGGTGATCGATGATGACTTCCTGGCGATGATTGTGCGTGACAAAGGCTTGTGGCAGACCGATGGGATCGTCGCAGCGCTCCAGGCGCAGCGGTATCCACTCGTCCTCACGGCCAAGTACAAGGCCGACGACGAGCTACGTCGCGCCTGGGGCGACGCCGTGGTGGACGCCCTCTACGCGAATTACGATCGCACCAGCCCGGAAACGTTCGCGCCGAAGAAGCGGTGAGGGAACGGGAATCGAACCACAGAGCGCACAGAGAACACAGAGACGAGGAGGGAGACGAAGGGGAAAAGGGAAGAAGAAGAGCGCGTGGGAGGTTTAACCTCACCCCACCGCTGAGGCGGCGACCCTTCCCCTAAAGAGGGAGGGTGGGGACTACGCAGTCAAACCCAACAAGGTATTGGCGAAACGTAGCACGGCTACCACTACCACCGCCCTTTAGCGAGTCCCCCCTCCCTCTTCAGGGGAAGGGCCGGGGCAGAGGTCAAACACCAACCTCAAACCTCACCTCACCGCCTTTCTCACCCTCCGGCCTTCCCACGATCGTCTCTCCCCCTCATGCTCTGTGTTCTCTATGCGCTCTGTGGTTTAACCCTTTCCCCAAGCCCGCAGTGAGAACAGGCATACGGCAAGCTTCTCCCCCTATCGCCCCGACTGCTCCAGCAGCACAAAGTCGTCTTTGTCGGCGATGACTTTCCAACGCCCCGAACTGATCAGCGCGTCGATGTCGCGCGTCTCGCGCCGATCATCGCGCTGACGGTCGCCGATCACGTAACGGGCGCTAGCGACCAGAGCCGGATCATACGACGAATTACCGGGGAAGTGGTAGAGCTCCTGTCGCATCGGGACCAGGATACCGAGTTGCGAGGTGACGGCGAGGGGCGCATCGGGCGGCACCAGCGCGATGATCTCCCGCGCCGCCGAGAGGCGCGGCGACGGGCGCGGATTCTTGAGGAAGCGCTGTGGCTCGCTGCCGAGCGCCAGGTGTTGCAGCAACATCAGCGCGCAAAGGCCACCAAGCGTCGCGCCGAGCACGGCACGGATCGGTGTACGGCGCAGCAGCAACGCGCCGATGATCAGCGGGGCGCAGAATAGCGCGAGGAGGATCAGCCAGGTCAGCAACTCGACCGAGGGATGCAGCCCATTCCGACTGGTGGCGTTGCCGGGCCAGATCGGCAGGAGCAACAGCGCGGCGACGGTCCCGGCCACCACTAACACCGCGAGACGACGCAAACGCGCCGCGCCATCGACTGTGAGCAAATCGACCAGCCCCTCGATCGCGGCGATGAAGAGGAACGGGATAATCAGCGCCTGATACTGATGGAAGAGATCGAACTGGACCAACTCGGCGGAGAGGAGATTCAGCACCAGGATCGGCGCGGGGATCAGCAACAAGCGCGGGCGCAGGAGCGGCAGGAAGGCCAGCGGCCAAAGGAGTTGCGCCAGATAGCGCCCCTTCTCCAGCGTAAAGACGCCACGCGCGGTGTAGAGCGGATCGGTCAGGATCGTCGTGACGATCGCGCGCGAGTCGGCCCCCAGCCAGCCATAGTTGACCTGCCACAGGAAGCCATGCCCACCGGACAGCGCCGGGATGATCAGGAAGACGCCGATGACCCAATAGCCGAAGCCGACGAGCAGCGGCGCGAGCCCGAAACGCCGATCGCGCCGCTCGATCAGGCCGAAGAGCCCGAAGGCCCCTACCACGAGGCCGACATCGCTCCGTACGGTGATCGCGATCAGCAGGCAGAGCCAGAACGCCCGCGCGCGCCCGCGCCGGTAGAACCAGTAGGCACCGAGGAGAGCCGAGGCCGCGAAGAGTCGGGGCTGAAATTCGCTGAGGGTGATCGTCCCAACCGGCAAGAAGAGCAGGTACAGAGCGGCCCAGGCCAGACCGGCCAGCGCCGAACCGAAACGCTCCCGCGCGATCAGGAACAGCGGCCACGCGCCGAGTGCCGCGCCGAGCGAGATGATCGTGAACAGGCTCAGCGGCGACTGCCAGAGGGCGTAGAACGGCGCGACCCATAGCTCGAAAAAGGCGAGATCGACACCGAGATGGGTCGGCGAGAATGAATACATCGATTGCGCGAATGGGCGCCCGTGAACGGTATTCCAGATCGGTTGCTCGTAGACGAGGAAATCGAAGCCCTGGCGCAGAGCCAGCATCCGATACCAGTTCAAGCCGGTGAAGACGAGCGTATAGAGGGTGATCAGCAGCGCCAGGAGCAAATGCGGAATCGTTGAGGGCGATACGCTATCCCGCACCAAGCCGTCTCGGTGCGTCGTCATCATTCCGCACCTCGCATTCCGCGTTCGGCCATGCCCTACGCCCGCCCGCTCGCCATGATCCCGTTGCCGATTAACGGCGGATATTGAATTGTCACTTCGCGCGGCAAACGTCGCCCACCGAACCGTAATAACGGTTTCCAGCCGGTGCGGATGCGGAGGCGATCGAAACCGGCGACTTCGAGCGCGCGCCGCAACGTCCGAGGCGATTGGAGGTTGACATGGGTCTCATCGAGGTCACCGGTCCAGGGCGGGCCACCGGCGGCGGCGACGACCCGGCGCACATCCCAGAGGTTCGGCGTGGTCAGGACGAGCGCGCCGCCGGGGCGTAACACCCGCCGCACCTCCGCGAGGACGAGGCGCAAATCGGCCACATGCTCGACCACCTCGCTCATCAGCACCAGATCGAAATGACCAGGCACAAACGGCAAGCCACTGTCGAGATCGCAACGCACGAGACGCGCAGTGGGGAGCAGCCGCCGCGCCACCGTGAGCGCGGCGGCGGAAACATCGACGCCCACCGCCGCGATACCGCGCTCGTGCAAATAGCGTAATCCGGGGGCTGCGCCGCAACCAACGTCGAGGACGCGCGTTCTACTGCCTGGGCGCACGCCTGTGAACCGCAGCATCCGGTCGTATTGCCAGGCGATCTTGGCGTCTGACTTGGCGAGCTGTTGGTCGAAGTACTCGCTATCGTAGCGCGTATGGATGTGTGCCTGCATCTGTTCCTTAGCATCATCAGCCGAGCGTCGCAGCCGCAGGAACTTGTGTCGCGCGACACACGTCGCGGCGTCCCGACCGGTCATGGGGGTAAGCTGGTCGGGGTGGGCGGAGTATAGCACACGCCGAGAACGCGCCGAGAGGCGATCGTGCTCAGGCGTGCCAGATGAAGGAGGAGGAGCGAAAACGAACATCGCCTGTCATCCAACCTTGGGCCACAATGTCACACGCGCGGCAATTGTTGGTACTTTCCGGTGATTGACCGCAACGTGGCGCGACAATTATGCTCATATTGGTACAGGCACGATCTATTCTTTCCTTTGGTTCGGCTCGAAACAACCGCATCCTGAGATCCCGCGATTTCACGATACCGTTGTCCGACAGCGGGCAGAGCCAAGAAGGGCGAGCATGGTGGCACGGCGGGTGCCATCACGACAAGGTTGAGGAGCAGTAATGGCTAATTCCAGACTCAAGCTGTGGCGCGCATTCCTACCAGTGATGGTCTGCTTGCTGGTGGGTGGCGGCATCTTCACCCTCCCGTTCGCCCAACCGGCAGCGGCGGCAACCGATGGTTACTCAATCTCGAATGGCGAGGGGCCGAACCACCGGCCTAGCATGGCGATCAGCCCGGACAGCAGCAGGGTTTGTAACGTCTGGACGACCTTCAACAATAGCCCCAACCAGACCTACGTGCGGATCTACTCGACAGCGACCGGTGCCTGGAGCCCGGACCTGTCGCAATCCGCCTTCAATGTTTCGCGCAACGGCGACGGCAGCGCGCAGGGCAACACGGCGCGTTGCGCGATCGACGGCGCAGGCCGCACGCACGTCGTCTGGGTCGAGTACCCGGATGGTCGTGTGCGCTACAGCATGCTTGCCGCAGGGGCGGACGCAGCGAATGGCAACAACTGGACCTCGCCAATCGACGTCACCTCGGCGGCTGGTGAGGGCGATGGTCAGAACCCGGACATCGTCTCGATCTTCGCCGACGCCAACGGCAGCGTCTGGCTGGCCTACTGGAGCCTGAACAACAACGGCGTCTTCGTCCGCAACTGGGTCAACGGTAGCGGCTGGAGCGGCGCGACCAAGGTTTCCTCCAGCGGCGGGAAGCACCCGCGGATCGGTGCCGACAATCAAGGTTACGTCCACGTCATCTACCAGCAGTCCGGCGCGGGGATGCGCTACAGCTACCGCGATGCATCGAACGGCCAGTGGAGCATCGACAACGCCGTGCCGGGCGCGGGCGGCCTGATCGAGCAGTCGGGGATCGCGGTTGACCGCGATGGTGGCGATGTCCACATCGTCTTGACGGTACAACTCGGCGGCGACGACAACACGCGCGTCGTGCGGTACATCAAGAAGAGCGGCCGCACGGGGCTGAACTTCAACAGCCAGCAAGATATTACCGGGCAGGGCAACCATGTCGTCGCCCGCATCGCCTGGTCGCCCTCCGGCAAGCTGACGATGGTTGCCGACAAGCGCAACGAGCGCGCGGTGACCATCGCGACCAGCGATAACAATGGCGCGAGTTGGAACGGCGCGAGCAACCTGACGAGCGGTAACGCCAGCCAGGCGTGGCCGTCCGTGGCGATGGACGCCGCCGGGAACAGCTACATCACCTATTGGACCGGCGAAAACATCAACTTCGTCCAGCTCGGCAACAAGCCGATCGTCGGTGGTACACCGAGCCCATCACCATCACCGACACCACCACCCGCCCCGCCGCAGTTCACGAGCGTCCCTGGTACAACCTCGAATAGCCTGACGAGCCAGACAATCAGCTGGAATACCAGCACGCCCACGACCTCGCGCGTCTTCTTCTCGGAGTCGCCGGACGTGAACCTGAACTGTGCCTCCGCCGATTGCACCGACGGCGATCCGGCACTGGTCACCTCGGCGTTCGTGACGTTGCGCGACCTCAAGCCCGGGACGCAGTATTACTACCGTGCCCGCTCGACCGATCAGAGCGGCCAGCAGATTCTCTCCGACACCGGCACATTTACCACAGCCCGTTTGGAGATCGTCGGCACACAGAACAGTTACAACGGGATATTCGCCGCCCAGGTTGCAGCGCCGATCGGTACAAATAAGATCGAGTGGTCGGCGAATAACTTCGCCACCGCCGGTACCACGATCTTCTCCGGTAGCGCTACCACCACCAGCCAGACGGTATTCGCCTTCAGCGGCGATGTGACGCCGCAGGGGGAAACGGGCGCACAAACCTTCACCATCAAGGTGCGTTTCAACGATGGGCGCGTCCCAACGGGGCCGCTCTCCGATCAGCCCACGGCGTCGATCAGTTACAACCAGGCGAGCCGACCGCTGTTCAGCGATGTCGATCCGAATTCGACATCGGGCTTCGCCCAGGCCATCTATGAGTTAGCGGGGCGCGGGATCGTCCGTGGTTCGGAGGGACAATTCCGGCCCACCAGTACGATCGTGCGTGCCGAAGCAGCGGCTATCATCACCCGGGCCTTCGGGTGGGAAGACGAGTATGGCGTCGGCATCTTCCCGGATCAGGGGACGATCGATAAAAACCTGTGGGATGATGTCGAAACCCTGAACGAATACGGCATCGCCCGCGGGTTCGCCGATGGCACCTACTGCCCAACCTGCGAAGTGACGCAAGGCCAGATGATCTCGCTCGTCACCCGCGCGATGGTGCAGAAGGGCTACTGGAGCTATGTCACCCAGGATAATGGTACGTATCCAGAGGTTCAGACCTCGGCGGGTGATCGCCGCGATCTGCTCACCTACGCCGCGAACGTGCCGGAACTCGGCGAATTCTTCAGCGGCTCCAACTACACCGCTGCTGCTGAACGTCGGTTCGTAGCGCGCGTGGTTTGGGAAGTGGTCCAGGACATGGAGTCACAGGCAAGCGCGGCTGCTCTCTACGAGCTTCCGTAAGGAGTCCCGCGCGATTGCGGGGTAGCACACCAGACGAAGGGGTGGGGCGCTTGAAGCGCCCCGCCCCTTCTCCGTGCCGATGCTATACTCGGCGCGGCAGTTGGCGACGCGAAACTGGCGCGATAGGGGGCCGCAGATGGACACGGCAGCAACCTTGGGGCAGCACCGACCGGTGGCGCTGATCATCCTCGACGGCTTCGGCGTCTATAAGCCCTACCCCGGCAACGCCGTACGCCTCGCCCACACACCCAACGTCGACCACTGGGAGACGATCTTCCCGCGCACCGAGATGACCGCCTCAGGGCGCGATGTCGGCCTGCCAACCGGGCAGATGGGCAATTCG
>DATCMP010000009.1:0-14871 GCA_036563365.1 Thermomicrobiales bacterium | reverse complement strand
GACAGCCACCACAAGAAGGAAGCGCGGGGCGACATTTAGAGCCAATTTCTACACGTTAATTGTCCGTATACGCGCTTAACTGCTACACTTAATCGTGCGAAATAGGTGGCCTTTCGATTATCGATACTACAGGGGAAATCTATGCCAGCTTTGGCGCAACCGCCGTATACCCCGCTCGTTCTAGGGAGCGGAGGGTTACTGTGGAAGGGTCGTTGGTCATGACAACAGAGGATGCCGCGTGGGTCGCCCGCGCGAAAGCTGGCGATCAGACCGCATTCGCCGCGCTCTTTGCGCGGTACGAGCGGCGCATCTACGCTTTCGTCTACCGGATGATGGGCAACCCGGATGACGCCTTCGATCTGACCCAGGAAACGTTCCTCAAAGCCTATCGCGCGCTCGACAAAACCGACGAAGAACTGAATGTCAACGCTTGGCTGCACCGGATCGCCTCGAATGCCTGCATGGATGTGCTGCGCCGTCGCCAGCGGATTCGCTGGCTCCCCTGGGAAGGGGCGAAACATGATCGCGCGTCGCAGATCCGCGAGGACGATCCCGAGGGGACGCTGATCGGCGACGAGACGCAGCGCACCGTCCAGCGCGTGCTGGATAAGATGTCGCCGCGCAACCGTCAGGCGATGGTGTTGCGCGAATACGAGGGGCTCTCCTGCGAGGATATCGGCGACATCATGGGCGTGTCACGCTCGGCGGTCAAGTCGATCCTCTTCCGAGGACGCGAAGAATTTCGCAAGCTGTACTTGCAGACGGAAGGCCAGCCCTAAGCCATGAACGCCGCATGTCGCGATATCCGCCCGCTCCTGTCCGATTATATGGACAATGAACTGACGCCGACCGAATTGCGGGCGGTGCAGGCGCATGTCGCGGGCTGCCAGGAGTGTGCGGCGATCCTCGCGGAGTATCGGCAATTGCGTACGCTGGTGCGCGCCATGCCGCAACCGGTGCCCCCCGTCACGCTGCGGCAGTCCGTCTTCGCGAAAGCCACCCCAGCGTACCGCCATCGCGCCTTCCTATTCGATCTCGGGCAACGTGGCCTCGCCTACGGTGCGATGGTCGTCGCGCTGGTGGCGCTGCTCTTCACCGCCTCGCTCGCGGTGCGCAGCAGCAATAGCACCGGGAGTCTCTTCGGGGGGCCGGACAAGACGCCGCCCAGCATCACGCGGTGGGACCCCGATCCCAATACCTTCGACTGGGGGCTGAATCAGTCGATCCGGATCACGTTCAGCGAGCCGATGGATGAGAAGTCGGTCATCGCCGCCCTGCGGCTGACCGGTGAGCCCGCGTTGAGCGAAGCCGAGCACGCCCGCCTCCTGAAAACCGCCCGCTGGGAAGGGAACACCCTCCTGATCGGCGGCCTCGAAAGCTTCCACGCCAATACCGATTACTCCATCTCTTTCGATCTGACTATCGCTCGCGACCGCGCCGGGAATCAGCTGCAAACCCCACGCCCGACCGATTACCAGTTCCGCACGGTCGATACGATCGCCTTCGCCGTCACACCAACCGCCATGCAACAGCCGACACCGACCGTCGCGCCGACTCGCGCGCTGACGATCGTCACGGAGGTCACACCGCCAGCGCTCTCGTCAACGGCACCGGCCAGCAATCCGATACCGACTCCGCAGGGCTCGACCAGCCCGAACATGGTTGGCCCGAGCGTCCCGCTGCCCACCGCGACGGCACAGCCACCGACGAATACCCCGGCGACAAACGCGGTGGTGCCGCAGCAGCCGGTGCAGCCGAACACACCACCGACCCAGGCACCCGCCGCACCGACGGCGACACCGACGGCCGCGCCACCGACCGCCACGCCAGCACCACCGGTGCCAACCGCGACCGCGTCGGCCGCGGCGCCGACCATAGGTCCGACGATCGCCCCGACCGTGCCGCCGACCGTTGCGCCCACGGTGGCCCCGACACCGACGACACCGCCGCCGACCGCCACCCCTGTTCCGCCCACCGCGACGGCCGCGCCACCGACGCCGACCGCGAAGCCGACGCTCCCGTTCCCGGTGGTCGGCGGCTTCGGCCAGCTCTACGAGCGCAACGGCGATGTGCGCGATCGCGTTGGCCTCCCCGGTGGTAGCGAGGCGCGCGTGGTCGGTGCCTATCAGGTCTTCGAGAAAGGCTTGATGATCTGGCGCGGCGACAGTCGTACCATCTACGTCCTCTTCAATGACCAGTCGACGTGGTACGCCTTCGCCGATTCCTGGACCGAAGGGATGGACGCCGGGGGTGGTGTCGGGCCTGCTGCCGGGCAATTCAAGCCGAAGCGCGGTTTCGGCAAGGTCTGGCGCGAGCAACCCGACGTGCAGAAGCGCCTCGGCTATGCGCTGAGCGCCGACGAACTCGCGACCAGCTTGGTCGTCCAGCCGTTCGAGCACGGGACGATGCTCTGGAGCAATGCCACCGGCAAGGCGCTGATCTATGTCCTCTACCAGAATAATCTTTACGAGCAATACGAAGACCCGAATAAGTAGCGAGAAGCCGGGGCGTGGTTCGATTGCATCGGCCGCATGGCGGGGGGCGGAGGCGAAGAAGCTTCCGCCCCTCGCCGCGTCCCGTGGCGTGACACCGTAGGCAGGGGGCAGCGGGGGAGATGCGACGCACAAAAGCCGCCATTCCTGCTACCATCTCCCCAACAATCGCTCACACCGAACGAGCGAACGGAGAAGTACCGATGGGTACAGCGCGATGAAACGTCTCTGCGTCTTCTGCGGTTCCAGTCCAGGCGATGACCCGAGCTACATGACCGGGGCGCGTGATCTCGGGCGGTTGCTCGCCACCAGCGGGATCGGCGTGGTCTACGGCGGTGCCAGCGTCGGGCTGATGGGCGCGCTCGCCGACAGCGCACTCGCCGCCGGTGGCGAGGTGATCGGTGTCCTGCCGCAAGGGTTATGGGATCGCGAGGTCGGCCATACGGGCCTGACAAAGCTCCATGTCGTCTCGACGATGCACGAGCGGAAAGCGATGATGGCCGACCTCGCCGACGGGTTCATCACCCTGCCGGGTGGGATCGGCACACTGGAGGAGATCTGCGAGATCCTGACCTGGGCGCAACTCGGGGTCCACACGAAGCCGTGCGGCTTACTCGACATCGGGGACTACTATGCACCGTTGATCGCCCTCTTCGATCATATGGTCACCGCGCGCTTCCTGAAGCCCGAGGATCGCGCCCGCGTCATCGTGGAGCACGACCCAGCAACACTTCTCGCGCGTTTCGACGCGTATGTCGCCCCGCCCGCCAACAAATGGCTCGACCGGGCGCGCACCTGAGCACGATCAGCGACAACAATGTCTGACAAAAAGACCAGGGAGGACACGATGCAAAGAGACCGCCGATCACAACGTCGGGGATTACTCGCACTGACAATGACACTACTCGCCCTCTGTGCCGCTAGCTTCGTGCCGCGCCGCAACGCCGCCAGTGGTGAAGGGGGTGACGAACTCTACGCCGATGATGCCGCGCGGCGGCGAGCGATCAGCTACAACCGCCAGCGCGAATGGCTCACCGTGATCGGGATGGCCTGGGGCGTCCTCGTCAACCTCGTCGCGCTGACGACCGGGCTCTCGTCCTGGCTGCGCCGCCGCAGCGCTGCGGTCGCCCCCGCGCGGCTCGGCGCGACGATCCCCTACGCCCTCGCCAGCAGCCTCCTCTCCTCGCTCGCCTCCCTACCGCTCGCGTATTACAGCGGCTGGACCGTGGAGCAGCGCTACGGCCTCTCGAACCAGACGCGACGGGCGTGGTTCGGTGAGCAGTTGAAAGGCGAAGGATTGGGCCTCGCCCTCGGGCTGCCGCTCATCCAGGGGGTTTACGCCGTCATCCGGCGCTACCCGCGAACGTGGTGGGCAATCCTGTCGAGCCTAATGGTGCCGTTCACGATCATCCTCTCCAATCTCGCCCCGATCCTGATCATGCCGCTGTTCAACAAGTACGAGCCGATCCGCGACCGCGCCCTCGCCGACCGGATCAAGGCGCTCGCCGCCGCGCAGGGGGTGACGATCTCCGAGGTCTTGCAGATGGACATGAGCAAGCAGACGAAGAAAGCCAACGCGATGTTCACCGGGATCGGCAACACCAAGCGGATCGTGCTGGCCGACACCCTGCTAAACGAGTTCACGCCCGAGGAGGTCGAGATCGTCCTGGCCCACGAGCTGGGGCATCAGGTCCACCGCGACATCTGGAAGCTGATCGGCCTCGGTGCGCTGACGACCGCGCTGACCGCCTGGGCCGTCGATCGCCTCGCCGCCCCGCTCTTCGCGCGCTACGGTCGCCGCTTCGGCTTCGATCAGACGCAGGGGCTAGCGGATGTCGCCGCGCTACCGCTCCTCTCCCTCCTCCTCAGCGCCATCTCGCTGTTGCTCTCGCCGGTGCAGAACGCCATCTCGCGCAACCTGATCGAGCGCCCCGCCGACCGCTACGCCCTCGACCTGACCAAAAACCCCGACGCCTTCGTTAGTGCGATGGAGAAGCTCGGACGCCTCAATCTCGCCGACCCGCGCCCACCCCACCTCGTGAAGTGGCTCCTCTACAGCCACCCGCCCCTGCAAGAGCGGATCGCCTTCGGGCACGCGTGGCGGGAGAAGGCGTGAGAAGGGGATTGGGCTGGCTGGCGGCTGCAGCCGCCAGCCAGCGTTGGCGTTGCCCGGTTGATCAGTAATAGCACCGTGCCAATGTACAGCCCGTACACCAAGCTTCGCCCCTACACTACAAACGCTACTACCGGCACCGATCGATCTCACGACCCACGACTCACGACTCCCCCGGAGGCCAATGCCGATCCTGCGAGAGATTCCCGCCACCGAGACCGACGGCGTGCCGATCAAAATCTGGACCGACCAGGTCGAGGACAACGCCGAGCAGCAACTCCGCGCCCTCGCGAGCTCCGGCTTCGCCATCGGTCACGTCGCGGCGATGCCCGATGTTCATGCCGGGAGCGGCACGACGATCGGCAGCGTCTTCGCCACGCGCGATCTGCTACTGCCAACCGCGATCGGCGCGGATATCGGCTGCGGCGTCCTGGCACAGCCATTCGATCTGCGCGCGATCGATCTCTCCCCGGCGTTCTTGCGCGAGTTGCACGGGCTGATCAAAACGCATATCCCGACCGGGAATGGGCAGCACGTCACACCCCAGGAGTGGGATGGCTTCACGGACGATGCTCGCTATACACGAGCCGTCGCCGCGATCATCCGCGAGAAAGGACCGACGCAACTCGGCTCGCTTGGCGGTGGCAACCATTTCATCGAGCTTTGCCGTGAGGTCGATACAGACCATGACACGGCGCGCGTCTGGCTCCTGATCCATAGCGGCAGTCGTGGCGCGGGTAGCCTGATCGCCGCGCATCATGTCGCCATCGCGCGGCAACTCAGTGCGCGCAACGGCGCTGCGGCCCTGCGCGACCTCTGGCCGTTGCCCCTCGATCGATCAGAGGGGCAAAATTATCTGCGCGATCTGCGCTGGGCGCAGGAGTACGCCGCCGAGAACCGTCGCAGGATGTTGGAGGAGTTCATCGAGATCTTCGCGCGCCTGCTGAAAAAACGTCTACGGCGCGATCTCGACTGCGACCACACCGCCGGGATCAATATCAGCCACAACTACGCGGCGCAAGAGACGATCTTCGGCGAAGCACTCTGGGTCCATCGCAAGGGTGCGACCTTCGCGGGCGTGGGCGCGCTCGGCATCATCCCCGGCTCGATGGCGATCGGGTCATATCTCGTGCGCGGCCTGGGTAATCCCGATTCGCTCAACTCCTGCTCGCACGGCGCGGGTCGCCTGATGAGTCGCGGGCAGGCCGCACGCTCGATCACTCTCGAATCGTTCGCCAAGAAGATGGAGGGGATCGTCGCCGAGACCGGCAAAGAGTTCCTCGACGAAGCACCGCAAGCCTACAAAGACCTCGACACCGTCATCGCCAATCAGTCAGATCTCGTGGAGCCGATCGGGCGGCTCCAGCCGCTGCTGAATCTCAAAGGCTCCGGTCGCTGGCAGCCAGTCGTTGACACACCGGACACGCGCACGAAACAGCTTGGCAAGGTCAAGAAAGACCGCACGCGCGACAAAGACGACCCGCTGCAACGTCGCAAGCTGGCACAGCGCGGGCGGGGATAGCGTTCCTGTCCGCCGCGATCAATGCGCCCCGCCAACCGGCAGGCCCGTGGCCGCATCCGCACGGTGGTAGATACCGAGCTGCTCGACCAAGCGTGTGCTCGCCTCGTTGAGGCCGATGACATCGACCGATACCCCTTGCGCGCGATACTTCAGCACGACCTTATCGAGCGCCGCCACCGCCGAGCCATCCCAGATGTGGACCCCGGTGAGGTCGATCACCACGCGCTCGATCGGCTCCCGGAAGTCGAACGCTGCACGGAAATCCTGCACCGAGGCGAAGAACATCTGCCCGCTGACGCGGTAGGTGCGTTGGAAACCGTCCGCGCTCAGTTCGCTCTCGACCTTCAATAGCATCGCGATCTTGTGGGCGAAGATGATCGCCTTGACCACCACCCCGACCAGGACGCCGCGCGAGAGGTCGCGCGTCAGGAGGACGGTGCCGACAGTCGCCAGCATCACCACCGCCTCGCCGCGCGGCACTCGATGGATCGTGCGTAACGAGTTCCAGTCGAACGTGCCGATACAGACCATGATCATCACCGCGACCAGCGCGCCGACCGGGATCCGGCCCACCAGATCGCCGAGGATGATCAGCAGGAAGAGGAGGAACGCGCCCGCCGTGAAGGTGGAAAGACGCCCGCGCCCGCCCGACTTGATGTTGATCATCGTCTGGCCGATCATCGCACACCCGGCCATCCCGCCGAAGAACCCGCTGGCGATATTGGCGAGCCCTTGTCCGCGCGCCTCGACATTCTTATCGCTTGGGGTGTCGGTCACCTCATCCACCAGCGAGGCGGTCAACCACGACTCGATCAACCCGACCATCGCCAGGGTGATCGCGTAGGGAAAGATGATCCGCAACGTCTCGAAGGTGTACGGCACCTGCGGCACGGCAAAGAACGGTAGCGTCGTCGGGAGATCGCCCAACTGCCCGACCGTCCGCACATCGCTACGGAGCACGATAGCGATGGTCGAGAGAATCAGGATCGCGACGAGCGGCGACGGGACTGCCTTCGTGAGGCGCGGGAAGAGGTAGATGATCGCCAACCCCGCCGCGACCATCGCGTACATCTGCCACGAGGCTCCGGCGAACTGCGGGAGCTGCGCCGAGAAGATCAGCAGGGCGAGGGCGTTGACGAAGCCGATCATCACCGAGCGGGGGATATAGCGCATGACCAACCCGAGGCGCAGCCACCCGGCGATGATCTGCAAGACCCCGGTGAGTAACGTGGCGGCGAAGAGATATTGCAACCCATAGTCCCGCACCAGCGTGACCATCACCACCGCCATCGCGCCGGTCGCCGCCGAGATCAGCCCCGGTCGCCCACCGACGATCGCGGAGACGATGGCGATGCAGACCGAGGCATACAGGCCGACTTTCGGATCGACCCCGGCGATGATCGAGAAGCCGATCGCCTCGGGGATCAGCGCCAGCGCGACCAGGATACCGGACAGGAGATCGGCGCGGATATTCGAGAACCACTCCTGCCGCAGTCGGACAGGCCACCTCGGCAGTTGGTCGGCAACGGCAGTCACTGGTGCTTTGCTCCTCTGCAATGGCGTCGGCAACCGCGCCGACGTAGTTGATAGAACAACTCGCCCTGCCCCCGGCACTCGACACGATAGCGCCTCGCTCACGTAGTACGAGGACACGGATGAGCACACGCTTCTTTCGCGTAACGCTGATATGCTCAGGATAGACGATACAACGCCTGTTGTCACACCATACGCGCGATCAGCCGACAACTAGCGGCGACCAATGGCAGCACGCCGCTCCTCTCACTCGCGCTGCCGCGCGTACTCACGTACAACTTCCTCCTGCTCGGGCGTCTCGATCGAGCCGGGGCGTTGCGCGCGAACCTGGCCGATCGCCGCCTCGGCGGCCATCCCCTGGCTGACGAGATACGCCGCCAGGAGCGTGCCGGTGCGACCACGCCCTGCGGCGCAATGGACAGCCACCGGCAGGCCACGCGCTCGGAAATCATCGATCGCGCTGACCGCCACCGCGATCTGCGCGAGGGTTGGGGCGGTGAAATCGGCGATCGGCAGGTGGATACCCACAAGCCCGGCGCGGCGCAGCGATGACGCCGATGGCGGTTTTTCGGTTAAACTTATCACCACCCGCACCCCGCGTCGGTTGAGCGTCGCAAGGCCAATGCCGCCCAGCGGTCGGGCCGAACCGGCTAATTCCCCCTCGATAAGCCAGCTAAAATTGAACAGTGGCAATTGAGAACGCCCATCCTCTCAGATCAAAGGTGGAGAATCGCACAGATCACTACGTACAACGCACCTCGCAGCCGATCCCGGGTTGACCACGCGTCAGGCCAGGCTCGTCAGGTGCCAACAGCGATAGCAGCGCCGCCCGGTTTCCCTGCGGGGAGCTGCAGCAGCGACCAGATCCCGAGCAGGAACAGCGGCGTCATCACCAGAAAAACGGCGGGGATCCCGAAGCGCGCGGCGATCAGGCTACCGGTCAGCGGCCCGCCGCCGAGGCCGATCGAGCCCGCCGTTGCCAGGATGCCGAAGGCCATCCCGCGCCGATCGGGCGGCGTCAGCTCGGTGAAGATTGCCTGGATAACCGGCGTCATCCCCCCAAGCGCCAACCCTGTCAGAACGCGCAAGACCAGCAATTGCCCGATCGAGGTGACGAATGCCTGCGGCGGACAGAGGATCGCCGCCGATAACAGGCAGACAAACAGGGTCTGTCGGCGTCCGAAGCGATCGGCGAGCGAGCCGACGAGGAGGGCGCTGATTGTCGAGGCAACCCCGGTCGCCGCAATGATCAGGCCGGAGAGGGTAGCAAGGCGCGCGACCTCCGTCGCAAGCCCCTGGATATAGAGCGGCAGGACCGGATTCGGGGCGAAGTTGGCGAAGCGGATGAGGATCATCACCCCCAGCGCCGCCAGCACCTCACGCCGCCCCAGGAACTCCCGCCAGCCCCCGGCCTGTACGGTGCCTTTCGCCCCCACCGTGCCCTCGCGCGACGGTTCGGTGACGAACAACGTCACCAGGAAACCCGAGAAGAGGAACAGGACACCGGTCATGACGAAGGCAACGCGAAAGCCGACCAGATCGCTGACCAGGCCGCCGAGGAGCGGACCGAGCGCGTTACCAGCGAAGAGCGCCGTCTGCATAAAGCCGAGCGCGGCGGCGAGGCGTTCGCGCGGCACCGTCAGCGAGACGACGGTCGAGATCGCGGCGACCAGACCGGTGACCGAGCCTTGCAAGAGTCGCAGGACAAAAAGTTGTTCGGGGCTCCGCACGAAGGCCATCGCGCCGATGACGAAGGTCGCGCCGAAGAGTGCCCGCTGGATCATCAGCCGCCGCCCGTAGCGATCGGCGACGATCCCCCACACCGGCCCCATCAGGCCCATCACCAGGGCGAAACCGGCCGACATCGCGCCGGTCCAGAGTCCGGCGCTGTTGGCGTCGGTGACGCCGAGCTCTTGCACGTAGAGCGGCAGGAACGGCAGGGCGAAGCTGAAGGCGAGTTCGGCGATAACCTGAGCGATCCAGAGCACGGCGAGTGTGCGAACCCACGGCGTGCGGAACGATTCCCGGACCCGCGCGGGTGACCACAGGCGCTGCATTACCCCTCGAAACAGTAGATGATTGTTCGTCACCGCGACACGGCGAGGCCATCCTACGGCGCGCTCGGGGTGCTGTCAAATGGTTGGAGGTGGTGGACCTCTCCCCTGGCCCCTCCCCTACAGGGGAGGGGTGCCTCGCTGGGAGTCAGCAGGAAATGGGCAATAGCGAGATCACCCTCCCCGCATCGGGGAGGGTCGCGGCGGCGGCGGGGAGAGGTCTTACCCTCCCCCAACTGACCGCCCGACCGTCTCGACCCAGGCCGTACGCAGGTCATCCAGCGCGATCGGCCCCTCACGCAAGATCTGTGGCCCGGCCTCGGTCAGCGCGATCACGGTGGAGGCGACACCACCCGGCGCCGTGCCGCTGTCCACGATGATCTCGACCGACTCGCCAATCGCCTCAGCGACCTCGCTGGCAACCCGGAGACTTGGCTCACCGGAGCGGTTCGCGCTCGTCACCGCCAATGCGCCGCCGCACCCCTCGATAATCTCCAGCGCGATCGGGTGCGCGGGCATCCGCACACCGATCGTCCCGCTCCCCGCCGTCACCAGCACCGGCACGGTATCGGCGCACGGCAGCACGATCGTCAATGGCCCCGGCCAGAAGCGCGCAGCGAATTCCGCCACCTCGCCCGGTGCGCCAAAGGTCAGGCTCGGCAAGCGCTCGGCATCCGAGATGAGGACCGGGATCGCCTTATCCGCCTCTCGCCCTTTGGCGGTATACAGCCGCTCCAACGCATCGGGCCGATCGAGCCGCGCCGCCAAACCGTAAACGGTATCGGTCGGGATGACGACCAGTTCGCCCCGTTCCAGCGCATCGAGCGCCCAGGGTAACGCCTGCGGGTCATTCGCCGCGATCAGCATGAAAGCAACCTCTCTACATACAGGCGACGTTGCGAGAAGGAGGCTATCCGACACCCTACAGGGCGTCACGCAGCTTCTCCGCCAACCCGCGCGAGATCCCATCGACTTCCATCAACTCTTCGACCGTCGCCTCGCGAATACGCTTCGGGGAGCCGAAGTGCTTGAGGAGCGCCTTCTTGCGCGCGGGGCCGATGCCGGGGAGATCGTCGAGCGACGATTTCAGGGCGCTCTTGCCGCGCTTCTGACGGTGGAAGGTAATCGCGAAACGGTGCGTCTCGTCGCGGACCCGCTGCACCAGGAAGAGCGCCTGCGAGTCGCGCGGCAGGATAACCGGCACCGTGTTCTCCGGCAGGAAGATCTCCTCATTCTCCTTCGCCAGTCCGACCGTTGGCAAATTGACGTTCATCTCGCGCAACGTTTCCAGCGATGAACTGAGTTGTCCCTTGCCACCGTCAATGATGATCAGGTCGGGCAGACGCGCCCAGGAGAGGGCTTTCTCATCGGGGGCGGCAGCGCCATCTTCGGCGGCGGCCTCGACCGCTCCGGCGGTCGCCGTGTCGAGCGGGTCGAATGGTACCAGCGCATCGGCCACCCCTTGCGCCGCCTGCGCCGCCGCCAAACTCTCCTGCGCCCGCGTGAACCGCCGCCGCAAGACCTCCTGCAACGAGGCGAAGTCGTTGTTCCCTTCCACCGTCTTGATCGCGAACTTGCGATAATCGCTCTTCTTCGGCTTGCCGCCCTCGAAGACGACCATCGCCGCGACCTGATTCGTCCCCTGGCTATGCGAGATGTCGTAGCACTCGATCCGGCGCGGCAGCCCCGGCAGATCCAGCGCCGTCGCCAATTCGGTCAGCGCCATCGTCGTCTTCTGCTCGTCGTTGAGCCACTTCAGCCGCTCTTGTTCGAGGTTTTCCACCGCGCTCTTCGCGGCCAGCTCGACCAGTTTGTGCTTGTCGCCGCGCTGCGGCACCAGGATTTTGATCGCACCGCCACGTCGCGCCCGCAGCATCTCGACCGTCGCCTCCTCGTCGGGGAGCGCGTGGGGCAAGTAGAGTTGCGGCGGGATCGTCTCCTGCGGCACGGTCGCGTAATGCTGCGTTACGAACGACTGCACGATGTCGGCATCGGCATCATCGATATGCGACTCAAGGAGATAGTGCCCCGCCCCGAGGAGCTTGCCGCCGCGCAATTCGTTGACCTGCACGCAGGCATCGCCGCCGGCCCCGCGCGCCAGGCCGAGGATGTCGGCATCGGTCGCGCCGGGGACGACCATCTTCTGCCGCTCGGTGACCCGCTCCAGATCCTGCACCTCGTCGCGCAGCCGGGCGGCCGTCTCGAAATCGAGGTTCTCGGCCGCTTCCTCCATCTTGCGCCGCCGCGCGTTGATCAGGTCTTCGCTCTTCCCACTGAGGAACTTGGCGACATTATCGAGGACCGCGCCATAGTCGTCCTTCGTCGTCGCGCCGATGCACGGGCCGAGGCACTGGCCGATATGGAAATACATGCAGGCGCGCGGCCAATCGCCGGTCAGTTTCTTGTCGCGACACGGCGCGTTCGGCTTGCGATAGGTGAAGGCGCGCTGCAAGATTTTCAGCGTCTGCGACGCCGCACCGCTATCGGCGAACGGGCCGAAGTAGCGTGCGCCACGCTTCGTGTCATCGCGCACGTTGCGGGTGTAGATGACGGTCGGCCACTCATCGTTGGTGATCTTCAGAAATGGGTAGGTCTTGTCATCTTTCAGGAGGATGTTGTACTTCGGCAGATGGCGCTTGATCAGCGCGCTTTCCAGCAGCAGCGCCTCGCGCTCCGTATCGGTGCGTACCACCTCGAAGTCCTCGATGCGGGAGACCAGTTCGCGCGTCTTCGGCGTCAAACTCTTCGGCGAGCCGAAATATGAGCGCACACGGTCGCGCAGCACCTTCGCCTTACCGACGTAGATGACCTTCCCCTGCCCATCCTTCATCAGATAACAGCCGGGCGCGGTGGGCAGCGCGGCCAACCGCCCTTCCAGGGAGAGCGGCGCTTGCGTCGGTTGGGCGGTTCGTGTCGTAGCCATAGGTGCTTTATGCTCGCTTCGCGAAGTTGGCGAAATCAACGATCGAATAGCTCATCAATGGTGATATTCGTGTCACGTAAGATTGAGGCGAGTAAGCCTCGGGGAAGATCTTTCCCCTTGTGAAAAGGCACTACCGTCCTGCGGCCATCGGGATGCTCCACGATAACATGGCTCCCACTTTGGCGTACGGCGACGAAGCCATGCCTGGAAAGTGCCGATAAGAGATGGGTTGCCCGCAACATCGGCAGCTTCGGGCTCATGCTACAACACGAACGGTTGTCACATTCACGTCGGCAGGGATTTCTTCGCCTCGGTCATGTAACAGATCGATGTAGAGCGCGATCGCATCGGCGATCATCTCCCGCGCCTCTTCCTCGGTGTCGCCCGCAGAGTGGCAGCCAGGGAGTGCGGGGCAATGAGCGATATAAGCACCATCCTCGTCGCGCTCGATGATCACGGTGAACTCATACTCGTGCCGCACGAGTCGATCCCGCGCCGGTGCGGCCATTGCCATCCTCCTCGTGCTAAGGCTCTCGCCGCGTTATCTGTGCCTAGCGCTTCTTGTTTGGCGGCGGCTCGATCCGCTCGACCTGCTCGGCGATGGCGACGAACGCTTGCCCGGCGGGCGAGTCGGGGAACTGCACGACGACCGGGTTGCCTTCATCGCCCGCCTGCCGCACGGCGGCTTCGAGCGGCACGCGGCCCAACAGCGGCACGTTCAGTTCCGTCGCCAACTCTTCGCCGCCGCCAGACCCGAAGATCTCGATTGTCTCACCCTGCGGCGTGACGAAGTAGCTCATATTCTCCACCACGCCGATCGGGCGCAACTCGCCGACCGAGGCCATCTTCGCCGCGCGGATCGCCACCTTCGAGGCGACCATCTGCGGCGTCGTCACCACGATCATCGCGCTCCCCGGCACCGTCTCGGCGACGCTGATCGCCACATCGCCGGTGCCGGGCGGCAGATCGACGATCAGGTAATCCGGCTCGCCCCAGCTGACCTCTTCGAGCATCTGCCGCACGGTGTTGTGCATGATCGGCCCGCGCACGACGAGCGGCGCATCCTCCGGGAAGAAGAGGCCGAGGGACATCAGCTTCACGCCGTGACGCTCCACCGGCACCAATTGCGAGCCGAACGTCAGCGGCTTCTCGAAGGCGTTGAGCATCCGCGGCACACTCGCCCCGTAGATATCGGCGTCCACCAGCGCGGTCGCATAACCCCGCGCGGCCAACGCGGCGGCCAGATTCACACTCACGGTGGACTTGCCGACGCCACCTTTCCCCGAGACGACGAGGATCGTCCGCAGCCGCGACCGCTGATCTTTCGCGGTCAGTTCCGGCGACAGGGTGATCCGCGTCCGGCGCGGCGGCACGACCGGCGCAGCACCGTGCGAATGATCCCCAGCACTCATCTCTTGCCCTATCTTCACGCCAATGGCGCCCACGTACAGCCACAGTGCCGCGCAGATAGAACAAGTATACAAATTTCGGTGGACCGGGTCGTTGCCCAGCCCTTACAATCATCGCCGGTGGGGCTCCCCTCAAGGAGAACGATAACGCCATTGACTGGCGAGCAAGGGCAGAGATGATCGCTCGCTGCCGGTTCATCACCCCAGCACGCGCCAGGAGAAGCACCAGATTATGTCGTCAAAGCCGCTCCGCATCGACGCCACGATCGATCGCGCTGCCGCCGAACGTCCGGACAACGTCGCGCTGATCTTCGGTGACAAGCGGTGGACCTATGCCCAATTACGCGCCGAGCGCGATCGCCGCGCGGGGGTGCTAATCGAGGCGGGGCTGCGCCCCGGCGACCGCGTTGTCGTCGCGTCGGCACCGACCGACGAGATGACGATCAGCTTCCTGGCCTGCGCCCGCGCGGCGGTCCCTTGTGTAATCCTCTCGCCGCTCCTGACCGGGCCGGAACTCACGGCCCTCGCCGCGTCGGCGACCCCGGCGCTCGCGCTCACGCCCGATGGGGCACCCCATCCGGCCCTCGGAGTGCCGCGCGCCTTGCCGATGGCGCTACCCGGCGATCCGGGTGATGCCGCCCTCACGGAGGCCGCACACCGGGCCGCCGGTGGGAGCGATGAGCCAGCGTTGCTACGCACCACCTCGGGCACGACCGGTGGGCTGCCGAAGCTGGTTGTCTCCCCGCATCGGCAGTTCACCTCGCGCATCGCCACGCCCTCGTGGTGGGAGGAGTCGAGCGGCGTCTATCTCTACACCGCCGCAAA
>DATCMP010000002.1:0-17775 GCA_036563365.1 Thermomicrobiales bacterium | reverse complement strand
GCGGACCACCCCCCCCGCCACACCCCGGACACAGCGGCGCTCCGGGCGTCGCCCCGGCATCGGTCTCGGCACCACCGCCGAGCATCCGCCGGCGCGCGGGTCGCCGCCACGGCGCCGTGCGGGTGCCGGGCGAAGCCGACCCGGGCTACGGGGCGGGATCGCGACGCGCGCTGGGCACCTGCTGCGCATTGAGCGAGGGCGAGCAAGCCGCAGGGGGTGACGGCGAAGACTAGGGGCGCCACGGCGCCGATCAGGAAAGGCACCCCTCGGCCATCGCGTACCGCCGGTGGCGCGAGGAGATCCCGCACGCGTAGAGGATCGGCGGCGCGGCGACGAATGTCAGGGCGGCCAGCGCGAGGCAGGAGCCGCTTTATCGCCCGGGCGTGAAGCCGTCGAGGCGGAGGACAAAACTCAGGTAGAGGGCCGGCGGCAGCAGGACGAGATCCGCCAGCGGGAAATACCGATTACGCGGGCCACACTTCGTTGTCATCATCATCGCGCCGACCACCGTCCCCCACATGCCCGGCCGGTCGTGCCCCGCCGCGCCGGCGTGCCGCCCCGGTTCGCGGCACATCCACATCACACCGCGATCACACCTGGCCGCATCGCCCGCAGCGGCAACTCGCCGCCATGCGCGTCGAACTCCCGGTAGGGGCTGCGCCGGTGCCTGGCAATCGTCCTGGCGCCGATCCCGGGGAGGCCGTCGAGCGCGGGGACGCTCCGCCCCTCGGCGGAGCGCCGGGGCTCTGCGGCCCATGCCTCGTCGGCACGGGCGTCACCCCGCGCGGGCATATCCAGCGGCGTGCCCGCGCCGTCACCGCCGTCGTACCCGCCGATGGCCCGCGGCACCCCCACCAGGTCGGCGGGCGCGCGGTCGCCGGGACGACCGCGCGAGCCGCGCCCGCCGGGGTCATGCCCGTCGCCATCTGGGAAACGATCCCCGCGGCTTCGCACGTAAGGTCGCGCGCCGCGGACGAGCGCCGGCGCCCGGCACAATCGGGCGCCAGCCCGACGCTCGCGAGCCCCACCTCGGCCGCCGGCGGACTTCGCGGATCGTAGTCGGCGGCCCGTTATCGCGGTCGCGCCGGGTATTAGGGCCAAGACCGTTTCGCTACCCAACTTTCGCCCGAATTGGCGGCACGTCGCCACCTTGTGAGACCTGAGATTGACGGATGCCGCCTCGGTTGCTTCCCGCTGCTTTCCCGCTATTGGGATAGGCGAGGAGGTAGCCCCCATCGATGCCCGACCCGACCGCCGCCGATCGCACCCGCCGCGGTACCGCCCGCGCCAGCCCGGCGATGCGAGGGGCCACGCTCCAGCAGTTGGACCGCTGCAACCCGATCCGGGACCGGGTCCGCAGCGCCCAGAAGACAGTGCGCCCCAGCCCGGGCGACAAGCGCGCCGATCCCGCGCGCAGAGCCGGGGCGAGGCCCACGATGACGACCAGGGCTGGCAGATCTTCGACGTCGACATGCGCGGCCACCCGTGCGGCGAGGAAGCGGCGCCGGCGACCACTGGCTCTCCCGCAAAGCAGCGCCGCCGCAGCCGGCAGTTGGAGCGGGTGCCGGCCACCCCCGATCAGGAGGTGGTAGCCGACCGGCGCTTCGCCGGGCATGTGCCGCTGCGCGCCGCGTTACACCCCCTCGTCCTCGCGGCCGAGCAGGTACGGGCCCTGGACGAGCCTCCGGATTGATGCGGGCGCGGACGGGGTGGCCGACAGCAACCGGGCCCTGCAACGCGGCGAGCAGGTCGTCGCCAACGGCTGCGCCACCGCGCGCCGCGCCTCGCCGCGCGCGTGACCGCGTGGTTCGCCGATCCCCGGCGGGCCGACCGCCATGTGGGTGTCGTCACCGCCCCGGCACCCGGGCACGCAACGGCGGTGTACCAACCGGTCATCGCGCGGGCCGCCGTGCGCCGCCGCCAAGCCTCCGGGTACGGGGACGTCGGGGTGGTGCGCGCGACCCTGCCCGCCACCGTGGCGTTCCGCCTCAGCAGGCAAGGCCCGGCGCGCCGCTCCGACCCGGCGCGGTTGCGCTCGCGTACGCCTTCCGCCTTGACCCGCGCAGCAGCGTGGAAGCCGCGTTCAAGGGGGACAAGCGGGGGCGCGGGCCGACGAAGCGGGACAAGCAACGGTGCGCGGCGCTGGTCGGCGGTACACGCGCCGCGCGTCCAGGCCTTCGGCCTCAAGCGGCGCATTCCCGACGTGCGCAGCGTGAGCGGGACGGTGGAGCGCGGCGGCGGGCGCGTGGTGGCGCTCACGCCGCACCAGGTCGACCCCCTTGCCCCGTAGCTCCTTGCCGCTGTGCGCGCCATGGCCGCCGCGACGACCGTCCAGATCCGGCGCGACGAGACGTAGCGCATCCCGCCGCCAGCCGACACATGGTTACGTCCCGCCAATTCGGGCGAAAGTTGGGTAGCGAAACGGTCTTGCTGCTAGTCCCCGACCAGAGCGGAGCATGCCAACCGGACAGGCAGTCGGAAGTCGAGCGGGATGGGGTCTATCTGTGCAGCCGCTCGTGATCGGTCGCCCGTCGCTCGTCTGCGACGCCTCCGGCCCGAACCAGCCCGCGTTCCACGCCTGGCTGACCGCCAATTCATCGACACCCGGGTGCCGTATTACCCCGTCAATAGCCGGATTGTGCCAGGAAGGGACGAAGGGATGCCGCTGGCAAGTGGCGACGTGCGGGGCGATTAGCGGTCAGGGCAAGTGTCATAGAAGGGAGATCACCGCGAAGTCGGGGGTATCCTGCGAATGACTGCGGGCAGACGATAAGGGGAGGGCGCAGGTAATACGCCTCTACAGCGACCATCGCCCTGCCATCCGGCGTTAGCCCGCATATCCCCGACGCCCCCACCTCGTATCTCGACCCCGTCTATCGGGACGTCGTAGTTATTCGTCACTCGTCATTCGTTTCCCCGCGCTACCGCTTCGGCAGGAACTGGTTCGTGTACGCCATGGTGACATCGAAGTCAGCGCCGAGGAAGCCGAGTCGTTTCAGGAGATCGTAGGAGACGGCCCAGGTGGCGGGGTCGGAGTAGCCGACGCCGTTCGCGGCGGCCTGCGGGCTGGCGTAGAGCGGCAACGACGCGGCCAAGACCGCGCGGAGCTGGTCGCGCTTGTCGGCAGCGCCGGGGATCGTCGGGGTGGAGACGGTGATCGCCGCCTCGGGATCGGCGAGGGTATCCTGCACGCCGCGCAGGAAGGCGCGAGTCACCGCGCGGACCAGTTCGGGATCGCCGCTCTGCGTCTTCTCATCGGTGATCAGGCCGTTCGAGACAAGATTCACCCGATCGAAGACGTTGATCGTGGTGATCGCCTGGCCCAGCGCTTGTAGCTGCACAGGTTCGTTGTTGGTGTAGCCGACGACCGCCTCGACCTGGCCCTGCGTCAGCGCCTGGACCTGATTAAAACCGACCTCGCGGATTTGCACGTCCGATTCTTTCAATCCCGCGCTATCGAGCAAGGCGCGCAGGCCCACGTAGGTCGCGCCGTAGCGACCGGGGACGCCGATCGTGCGGCCTTTCAGGTCTTCCGCCTTGCGGATATTCGCCTTTTCCAACGCCACGACCGTGACCGGGAACTTCTGATACCAGCTCGCCACGTAGACCAGCGGCACCCCCTGCGAGCGCGCGACGATCACCTCATCGCCACCCGCCACGCCGAAATTCAACGCGCCGGTGCCGAGCAGCTTCAGCACGTCCGTCTCGAACCCTTGCTTGAACTCGACATCCAGCCCCTCATCGCGGAAGTAGCCGCGCTCTTTCGCCGCGTAGAACGGCGCGAACTGAATGTCGGGGATGTAGCCGAGGCCGATCGTCAGCTTTCGCAACGGCCCGCTCGCCCGTGTCGAGGTCACGGCCACACCTGTGGTCGCCACGCCGCCAGCCCCTCTCGTCGGCGCGATAGTCGCCATACCGGTCGGTGTCGCCACCGCCCCACACGCCGCCAACATCACCAACAAGCTCACACCCAGTAAAAGGCTCACTACACGCCGCATCGCACCCTCACTCCTCAACTATCCGCCACCAACGAGCATCACCCAAAACGAGCCCGTATCTACTTCGTAGTTCGTAGTTCGTACTTCGTACTTCTGCTCACCAGCGCACGATCAGCCGCTCCAACAGCGCCACGAGCCCGTAGGCCAGCATCGCGATCGTCACCAGCGTCAGCAGCGCGACGAAGAGGAGTGGCGTATCGAACAGTCCTTTGGACACATTCAGCAGCAGACCGAGACCGCGATCGGCCCCCATGAATTCGGCGACCGTCGCGCCGGTGACCGCCAGAGTGAAGCCGATCCGCGTCCCGCCGAGGATCGTGGGCAGCGCCAGTGGCACCTCCACGTAGCGGAACATCTGCCAGCGACTCGCCCCGTAAACCAGCGCCACCTCGCGTAAGCTGGGGTCGATCCGCCGCAAGCCACCGATCGTATTGATCAACATCGGGAAGAAGACGACGATCGCCGCGACGATCACCTTGGGCAGGAGGCCGAAGCCGAGCCAGAGGAGGAGGATCGGCGCGATCGCCACGATCGGCAGCGCCTGACTCGCCGCGATATACGGCGAGACCAGCCGCTCCAGCAGCGGCAGATGGGCCAGCAGATAGCCGAGGACCGTGGCGACGGCGAAGCCGAGCGCGAAGCCGAGCAGGCTTTCGATCAGGGTGACGCTCGTATTGGCCCACCACGTCCCATCGGCGAGCGCCGACAGGAAACGGGTCGCTACACGTCCGGGCGGCGGCAGGATAAAGGCGGGGATGTTGCGCGCAGTCACCAACCATTGCCAGCCGAGCAGGCCGAGCAGCAGGGACAGGGGTACGAGCAGCCAGCCGAGCGCGGCAGAACGTTGGTGCGCGCGGGAGCTACGCGCCTCACGGCGCATCGCGCTCTCGGTCGGAATATGTCCCGTCTCAGCGGCGAGCTTCCCACGCTCGCCGGATGAGGCGTCGAACGCGGACATCGGCACTCCTCCCCGGCACAGTCGCGATGACCATGCGCGGGCAACAAAAAACCCGAAGGTCGCTGACCTTCGGGGCGTTGCCCACGGTACATCAAAACACAGGCGTTGCCAGCATCACCTCGCGGCAATGCACGGCGACGCCGGCGCACATCCGTGTACCGGGCGACCTTCTTCCATCCGGACTCTACCGTCGGCCCCGGCCTCACACCGGGTCAACCGCATCGCGGTTCGCGGGCTCGGCGTCATGACGACGCCATACCGCCGGTCGGGAATTGCACCCTGCCCCGAAGGTCCCCCTAACTGTACGCGCCGAACCGGGCGCTGTCAATTGCCATACGGGGGAGACTGAAAACGCCGGAAGGGCGGGGGTTGAACCACAGAGCGCACAGAGCGCACAGAGAGGGCCGGGAGAGAGCAGGATCGCAAGTGGACATCGCCGGAGAAGTGCCGTCCCGTTACCCTCCCCGCGTCGGGGAGGGTCGCCGCCGCAGCGGCGGGGAGAGGTCATCCCAGCCCCGCCGCCAAAAGTACCATTGCGCTCCCTAGCGCCATTCCCCCACCCTACACTATACTTCGATCCCGCGTACAGAGAGGGTATCAACGTCTTTCGGCAATCCGTAAGGAGTCTACCGACTGTGATCCACTTGCGTTCGTTCGCGCGGTTCGTCCTCGCCTGGGCCGTCGTCACCGCCGCCCTCAGCTTCGGCAGCCCCTCGATCGCCCTGGCCGATAACGGCGAACGGGTCTCCTACACCGCCCACGCCAGCCTCAACGAAATGGCGCTGAGTCCCGATGGCAGTCGGGTCTATCTCGTCTGGTACGACTTCATCAACGCCGCCGAACAGGGGCTCGGCGAGGTCTATTTCCGCTATCGCGATGCCGCTGGCTGGCACCCCGCGCTCGACCAGCCCCCGGTGAATATCTCGGCCAGCCCCGATGTCCATAGCGAGCAACCGACGATAGCGGTCGATACGAACGGCGGCGTCCACATCGTCTGGGGTGAAGGGCGACCGCGCTCGCTCCAGGAGCGGTATCTGCCCCCCGGCGCCGACCCGGCCAATGCGGGAGCTTGGAGCGGGCGGATCGGCGTCAGCCAGGAAGAAGACGTCCAGAACGCCAATATGGCGGCCGATAACGCGGGCGGCGTCTGGCTCGTCTACACCGCCCGCGCGAACGAGACCTACGATGTCTTCGCGCGCCACCGTTCGCCGGATGGCTGGGAAGGGCCACAGAACGTCTCCCGCGCGGGCGGGCGGGGAGCCTTCGTCGGCAAGGTCGCGGTCGATCCGGGCGGTATCGTCAGCGTCCTCTGGTGGGAGCGCGGCGCGATCCGCTACGCCGCGCGCACGGGCGGCTGGAACGCTCCCGAGACCGTCGCCTCGTCGGCGACGCAGCAGAGCGGGATCACCGTGGAGACATCAGGCCGGATCCACGTCGTCTACACCGAAGCGGGCGGCGGCGGCGACGACGATCGCCGGATCGCCTACCGCACCCGCGCGGCCTGGAACGCCCCCTGGTCGAATCAGGAAATCCTCTCGGAAACTGGCAATATGCTGGAGCCGCGGATCGCCTGGGCCAACGGCAGGATCGTCGCCACCTGGAACGATCGCTCCGGTGCGCCCGCGCGGATCTACGTGATGCAGAACTTCGGCACCGGCTGGCGTGATCGCCAAGCGTGGACCGACGGCTTCAAGGCGTTCTCGCCGTGGATCGTGCAGGGCGCGAACACGGTCGCCTACGTCAGCTTCCGCAACGCCGATACCGACCAGATCCATTTCTCGATCTACACCAGCAACAGCGGCCAGCCCGCCCCACCGGCACCGACGCCAGAACCGCCACCGGCACCGCCGCTGCCGCTGCCGCCGACATCCAACCCGGCGCAACCGGTGACGCCATTGCTCGGCTCCACCTTCTTCCCCGAGACGGGGCATAATCTCGGCGGTGCCTTCCGCAATTACTGGCAGACGAACGGCGGCCTCGCCCTCTTCGGCCTGCCATTGACCGAGGAGTTCGTCGAGACGAGCCCGGACGACAACAAGCCATACACGGTGCAATACTTCGAGCGCGCCCGATTCGAGTTCCACCCCGAGAATGCCGCGCCGTACACCGTCCTGCTCGGTCGCCTCGGGCTGCGCCAACACGCTCAGGATGCGCCAGCCACACCCCTTCTCGGCGCATCGTTCTTCCCCGAGATCGGGCACAACCTCGGCGGCTCGTTCCGGGCCTACTGGCAGGCGAACGGCGGCCTCGCGGTCTTCGGCCTGCCGATCACCGAAGAGTTCACCGAGACCGGCAGCGACGGCAAGCCCTACACCGTGCAGTATTTCGAGCGTAATCGCTTCGAGTTCCACCCCGAGAACGCGCCGCCGTACGATGTGCTGCTGGGCTTGCTTGGCCGACAGGAGTTGGTCAGTAAAGGCTGGTTGCCGTAAGGAGAAATAGCTCGCGCAAATGATTGGAGGCGCGGCATCACGACTGCCTGTAAGCGAGGGTCGCCGGATGAATCCGGCGACCCTCGACCGCTGTCCACCACTCACCGCGGTAATGAACCTGACCCAGCCCTCCCTCTCTTGGCGACCCCGCCCACCCCTCGCTATACTCCCCCCGATAACCAAACAAGATCAACACTATCAGGCCGCAAATGGCCGTTTGATCGGTAAGGGGAGGGATGGCAGGAACGGTCGGGACAGCGAAGCGACGCGTACGACGTCGCGCGCGACCGAGTCAGCAACTGCGCCGTTGGGGGCAATGGTTCCGCCAGGAGGCGTGGGGGTCCGAGACGGCGGAAGCGCACACCGCGACCGCGACGCGCTCCTGGGCCACGATGCTCCGTCGGCATCTGCTGCCCCTGGGCCTCTACACCCTCTTTGCCGTTGTCGCCACCTTCCCGCTGATCCTCCATCTCGGCACGCACGTCCCGAGCGACGGCGGCGACGCGCTGATGAACTACTGGGGCTTCTGGTGGGTCCGCGAGGCGCTTGGTAACGGGCAGAACCCGTTCGTGACGCCGCTCGTCTACGCGCCGTATGGTGCGCCCCTCTATCTGCACACCCTCAATCTCCTCAACGGCCTGATCAGTCTGCCGATCCAACTCCTGTTTGGCCTCACCCCGGCCTATAACTTCGTCGTCTTCGTCTCCCTCGCCCTGAACGGCTATTTCGCCTACCTGCTGGTCGCCCACGTCAGCGGTGATCGGGTCGCGGGCTTCATCGGCGGGGTCGCCTACGCCTTCAGCGCCTATCACCTGATGCACCTCCTCGGACACAGCAACCTTCTCTCGTCGCAGTGGCTCCCGGCCTACCTCCTCTGCCTCCTCCGCACGCTGGAAACGACCGGTCGCCGCCGCACCGGCTTCATCGGCCTCGCGGTTCTGGCCCTCATCCTGCTGACCCTCACCGACTGGCTCTATGTCGTCTTCGCGATCCTGCTGACAGTGATCATCGCCGCCTGGTTCGCGGTGGCGCGGCGCGGCGTGACCCCGCTCATCCTCGGCGCGGCGATCGGCTTACCTTGGGCGCTCGTGTCGTTACCCCTGCTACTCGCGACGGCAGCGGAGGTACGCAGCGGGATCACCGATCTGCCGAGCCTCGGCACGATCCGCAACTACTCCGCCGATCTCCTCTCGTTCATCATCCCCAGCACCCGCCATTGGCTCGTCGGGCCGCTGGCGCTGAAGGTCGAGCGGTATAGCTCCGCGCCGTTCGTCGAGGGCGATGTCTTCCTCGGCTACGTGCCGCTCCTCCTCGCGCTCTGCGCCCTCTGGTTCGCGCGGCGGCGCGCGGCCCTCTGGTCGGCCATCGCCCTCATCTTCGTCATCCTCTCGCTCGGGCCGGTCCTGCACCTCGACGGCCGCTGGCGCTTCGGCGCGACCGGCTGGTCGCTCCCCCTCCCCTACGGCTGGCTGATGGATATTCCGGGGTTGAGCGTGGTCCGTACCCCGGTGAGGATGGCCCTCGGGGGCACCCTCGGCCTCGCCGTCCTCAGCGGCCTCGGCTTCGTCGGCCTGAAGCGGCGCTGGCCGCGACTCGCGGGCGGGCGGGCGCAAGCGATTGTCGCCGTCGCGATCGTCGGGCTGATGCTGGCCGAGCAACTGACGATCCCTTTTCCGCTCGAAGCGACGGCGGTGCCGGACTTCTACCGCCAACTCGCCGCCTCGTCCGAGCCGGGCGCGATCGTCGAACTGCCGATCTCCTACAAACGCGCCCGCTCCGATCTCTACCAGACGGTACACGGTCGCCCGATCGTCGCGGGCTACGTCGCGCGGCGCCTCGACTATCCCTACCGCGTCCTGCTGCCGGTTGGCGGCTATGCCCCGGTCGGCTCCGACATCATGGCCGCGCAGATCGCGCCCGAGGTCGCGCCGCTGGCGCTCGCCTGGGCCAACGTGCGCTGGATCGTCGTCTACCCCGACGACCAGAATTATGACGAATATGGGATCGGTCGCTTCCTGGCCCTCGCGGCTGATGGCGGGCCGATCCACGAGGAACCCGGCCTGCGGGTCTACCGGGCGCGGCAGGCGATCGGCGACGGCGCGGCCCTCTCGCTCGGCGACGGCTGGTACGACATGGAACGGCTCTCGGACGGCAAGACCGACATCCGCTGGATGGCCCCGTCGGCCTACTTCCATGCCTGGTATTTCGGCGCACCGTCGGGCAACTTCGCCCTGCGCTTCGACGCGATCAGCTTCAACAATCCGCGCCGCCTCGAAGTCTTGCTCGATGGCCGCTCGCTCGGCCAGTGGCGCGTCACCGAGACGCAGCGCTTCGACATCCCGCTGACCCTCACCGAAGGCCAGCACACCATCCAGCTACGCGCCCTCGACCCGCCGGTTAGCCCGGCGGACGTCGGCCTCAACGCCAAAGATACCCGCCCGCTCACCTTCGCGATCAGCGGGGTGTATCTGCAACGGTAGGTTATAGGAGGGGCGGCGTTGCGGCCCTCCCCGCCGCCCCGGCGGCGACCGCTCTCCCAAAACCAGGAGAGGGGGAAGGGCCATTGCGTCGCGATTGCCTTTCGACCCTCCCCTGAAGCGGGAGGGTCGTCGCCGGGGCAGCGGGGAGGGGTCCACATTCTCTTGCCTTCAGCCAGCCTCTTCGTCCCCGCAGACTCACGGCACAATCGTGCTGAAGTCCACGACATCGCCGACCGCGATCTCGCCGTCGAGCAGGATCTCGGCCCGGATGCCGCCCCGATCGGTCAGGCCGCGGTTCACGCCGCGCAGGCCGGTCAGCTTTTCCAGATAGCCGCACGGCGGGCAGGGTCGCTCGCCGTAACACTCGATCGCGCCGACGCGGAACCGCTTGCCGATCAGCGCATCCAGATCAACTCCCTGCGTGACCAGATTACGGCGGCACTCATCGGCACGCAGCACGATCCCGGTTTCCTCCGCCAGCGCGGCGAGGGCTTCAGACGCGATCAGGGTCAAACGGCGACCGGTCAGCGGCGGCACCTGAGAATAGTAGCCATCGCCGGTGAAATACCGATCGCCGACCAGGCCGCGCCCCGCGACCACCTCGGCGCGTTCCAGCGCGACCATCGACACGCCCGCGGCGGGGGCGGTGAAAATCCCGACGACCCGACCACCGGTCGCCCGCTCCTGGGCCGACTCGATAAGGCTCTCCATCCCGTCACCTTTCTCAATCTGAACGATAGCACCCGTGGTATGCCGATCGCCGTGTCAGCGGAGATACACGGACATCCCGCCGCCAGCCGGGGAACGTATGCCGCCCGCCGTGCGACGTGCCTAGCCCCACCATGGCTCATCGGCGACGCGCCCCGCCTTGAGCGCGTCCTGGTCGAAATCCAGCCCCAAACCGGGCAAGGTAGAAACCTGCATCCGCCCCTCGCGGATGACCGGCACGTTGCTCGCCGCCGCCCACGCCTGCCCGTCGTCGCGGCGACACTCCATCAGCGGGCAGTTGAAGACCGCCGCCGACCATTGCTGCGAGGCCATCGCCAGAGTCAGGCCGCTGACGTTATGCAGACAGACCGGGATGTGATAGAGGGCCGCCAGATCGGCGATCCGTTTCGTCCCGGTGATCCCACCAGAGTTGATCAGGTCGGGTTGCAGCGCATCGACCGCCGCGTGTTGCAGGAACGGCAGCGCCTGCTCCGGCAGTTCCAGGTTCTCACCGGTGAACAGCGGCAGCCGTGTAGCTTTCCGCAGCGCCAACCACGACTCGGAGAAGCCCGGCGCGATCGGGTCTTCGTAGTAGAGCGGGTCGATCGGCTCCACGGCCTGCGCGACCCGGATCGCGCTCGGCAGATCGAGTTCGCAGTGCCCATGCACGATGATGTCGATCTCCGGGCCGAACGCCTCGCGCGCCAGGGCGTACGCCTGCCCCACCCGCCGCGCCTCGCGCGGGCCGATACTCGGCGTCGCGTGTTGCATGGAGATCCCGAGCGGGTGATGGATGTCAACCTTGAAGGCACGGAAACCTTTCGGATCGCCGACCAGCATCTGCGCCCGCTCGCGCCAAGCGCCCTTATCGAAGTAGTCGCCGCCGGTGCAGTGCGAGTAGAGCGGGATCTCGCTGCGGAACGGCCCACCGAGCAGGGTGGCGACCGGCTGCCCGAGCAACTTCCCCGCGAGATCCCACAGGGCGATGTCGATCCCGCTGAAGACGCGCATGTAGCGTGCCCGCTGCGGATAGGCGTGGAACATGTTGTGGTAGTGGACGCCGATCGCCAGCGGGTCTTTGCCGATCAGCCCGATCTCCGGCAGGCGCGGCCCGGCCAGCGTGGCGATCGCCGCCCGAGCGAGCGGGCCGCTGGCGCTGCTCTCGCCGTAGCCCGAAACCCCCGCGTCGGTCTCGATCTTGATCAGGGTCTCCGTACGCGGGAGCGCTCCCGGTGCCTGCACCTGCATCGCCTTGATCGCGGTGATCTTCACCGCGCCGCGCATCGCCCCCGCCTGCGCGTCGAGCACCGCCATGCCGGTCGGTGGTGTCCCCTGTCCTGGGGTATCGGTCATCAGCACACCTCCCCCTGCGCTATAGTACCGCCCGCACTGTGGCGTATACCCAACCTCCGCCTACCAGTTGGTTAGCGAGCCGTCGTCGCGGGTCAGCAGGCGCCCGAACGTGTCGACCGGACGGGCGGGCGCGGCGGCGGCGGCACGCTCGTCGAAGACGATCCCGAGGCCGTTCCGATCGTCGTTGGGCAACAGGTAGCCGTCCTCCCAACCGATCTGCACGGGGAAGAGCTCGGTCATCGTCGTCCCCGGTCGGCGGGGCTGTTCGGCCACGCCGACATTCGGCACGGCGAGATTGAGGTGGAGACACGCCGCCGACGAGACCGGGCCGAGCGGGTTGTGCGTCGCCAGCCGGATCTGGTGGGTCTCGCACCAGCCCGCGACCTTCTTCGCCTCGCTGATCCCGCCGATGATGCAGAGATCGGCGCGCATGAAGTCGGTCAGGTCTTCCTCGATTAGCTGCCGAACGTCCCACTTCGAGGCGTAATGTTCCCCCATCGCCAGCGGGCTATGAACGTGGGTGCGGATATGGCGATAAAGTTGCAAATTCTCCGACCGCACCGGATCTTCGATGAAATAGGGTCGCGTCGCCTCGATCCCCCGGCAGAGGGCGATGGCGTCGGACGGGTCGAGGCGGGCGTGAATATCGAAGCAGATCTCCACATCGTCGCCGAGGGCGTCGCGCAACGCCTCCATCCCGTCGATACTCTCGCGGATCACGACCGTCGGCTCGTGGCGGTCTCCTTGCTGCGGGATCCCCCAGCGCACGTAGCGCCAGCCGTCCGCCACCGCCGCCTGGGCCGACTCGACCACCCCCGCGAGTTCGTGCTGCCCGATGTGGCAATAAGCCGGTACGCGTTCGCGCGTGCGCCCGCCGAGCAGGCGGTAGAGCGGCACCCCGAGCGCCTGGGCGTTGATGTCCCAGAGAGCGATATCCACTGCCGAGACCGCCGCGCTGAGGAGATTGCCACCAGGGAAGAAGGCACCACGAAACAGATACTGCCAGATATGCTCGATCCGCGTCGCATCCTGCCCGATTAGCCACGGCTTGAACGTCTCGATGACGCCGCTGATCGCCGGCAGGTGCGCCGCGATCCCCGCCTCCCCGAGGCCGATCAGCCCATCATCGGTCTCGATGACCAAAACCATCCCATTCCTGCGCCCATCCCAGAACGAAACCGTCCGCACATCCGCAATCTTCACCCCTACCCCCCACTGACTACTGCCTACTGACTCCTCGTCACACTTCGTATCTCGATCCCGTTCATCGGGACTTCGTCGTTCGTACTTCGTACTTCCCTTCACCCACGCAACAACGTCAACCCCGCATCGATCAACAGTTCCGTGCCGGTGACATAGCGGCTGGCATCGGAGAGGAGGTAGAGGACCGCATCGGCGACCTCCGATGGCTCGGCGGTACGCGCCCCGAGCGGCGGGAAATGCTCCGGCATCGTGATCGCGTAGGTGATCGGTTCGAGGTTGCGCTGATAGGTCCGCTCGCCGATATTCGTGCGGATCATCCCCGGCAGGATCGTGTTGACGCGGATATTCCAGCGCGCCAGTTCGGTCGCCGCCATCCGCGCGAACGTCGCTTGCCCCGCCTTCGAGGTCGAATAAGCGGAGAAACCTGGCACCGAGAACTGGCGGGTGCCATTGACCGAGGCGGTGATCACGATCGCCCCGCCGCCCGCCGCCCGCAGGTGCGGGATTGTGTGCTTCGTCGTCAGGAAGGTGCCGGTCAGGTTGGTGTCGATCGTCGCGTGCCACTCCTCAAGGGTCAGCTCCTCGATCGGCGCTCGCATTCCGTTGATCCCGGCATTCGCGAAAACCAGGTGCATGCCGCCGAACTCCGCGACGGCCTGATCCACCGCCGCCTCGATCGCCGCCTCGTCGCGCACATCGGCGGCGATGGCGAGTGCCCGCCCGCCCGCCGCCGTAATCTCTTCGGCGACCGACTGCGCGGCCTCCAAGCGAAAATCGATGATCGCGACCGCCGCGCCAGCCGCCGCCAGGGTGCGACTCGTCGCCGCCCCGATCCCGGACCCACCGCCGGTGACGAAGGCGACTTTGCCCGTCAGGTCGGTATCCATGCCCCTCGCATCCCTTTCATTCGCTGCCCCCCAAGCAGGCCAGGAACCCCGCCGTCCCTGTTGGCAGACCGCTGGCTTCGTGGTGCGCGTCGATCCCACGCGGATCGACGTTACGTCGCCCGACGGTCGCCTCTTCACAACCCCGTGATACTACCGTCCTTTGCCCAACCACTCAAGCCGGGGGCGTGTCCGCACCCATCCCTGTGCCGGTAGCACCTCGATATGGGCGCATGAGCGGGCGCGGAAGGGATGTACAGGAACGGAAGTGTGGGCGGATCGCGATCGCAGACGCCGAGCGGGAACCGGAAGTCGTCGGCGCTGTGGTGCGCGCGGTGCCGCGCTTTGTCGCGTAAGCGGGCAATGATCGCGCCATCGGGTCAACGGTATTTCGGATAGTGGTCGCCGATTGAAACCGACGCTCCGGGCCTGTGACCACGAAGCCCCGCTAGGCCGGTATGCACCTCACCGCCGCCTCGTCCCCGCATACAACGCCGCTAACGCATCGGCCACCCGCCCGGTGCGGCAGGCATCGGCGAGGCGCACGGCACCCGCGCTGGCGTGCGCCCAGGCGTCCCGATCGGTCAGCAGATCGTTGATCGCGGTTGCGAGCGCGGGGACATCGCGCGAGGGGACGGCGCGGCCTGCGGCGTAGTCGCGGACGAAATCGGCGATCCCCGCGCCGGTACTCGCCACGATCGGGGTGCCGTGCGCGCCCGCCTCGATCCCGTGCCGATTGAACCCGTCGAGGGTCGAGGGGATCACCGAGAGATCGGCGGCGGCGAGGAAACGCCCCTGCCCGTCGAACGGCAGGGTGCCGAGGAACAGCACGCGGTCGGTCAGGCCCAGTGCGGCCACTTGTGCCCGCAGCGCGTCGGTCGTGCCGCTGCGATCGGGGCCGTAGAGGAGGAGGAAGGTTGTCGGGTGCGCGGCGAGGATCGCGGGCAGGGCATCGACCAGGAAGTTGAAGCCTTTGATCGGCAATACCCGCCCGCTGGTGATCAGCAGCCGCGCGTCGTCGGGCAGCACCAATTCCCGCAGCACCGCCCGCCGCGAGGCCGCGCGCAGTTCGGGCAGCGGCATCGTCGGATAAAAACCTTCGCTAACATTCAGCGGCACGACCGTGATCTTCTCCGGTGGGCAGCCGAAGCCCTCCGCCGCTCGCGCCAGGAGCGGTGCCATCGGGCGCACGCGGCTGAACGAGGCGAAAACCCGGTGGAGTTCGCGCTGCGTCGCCGACGATCCGGCATAGCCGTATGACGAGTCGTCATCGGTCTGTAACACATCGCCGCCGTGCAGGGTCACCACCGTGCGCGCTGGCGTGCCGCCGAGCGCCCGTCGCACGACCGCGCCGAGCGGGAACGCCATCTCCACTTGCAGGATGAGCTCGGGGTCGGCGGCGAGGCGCGAGCGCAGCCAGGGGCGCAGATAGCGCGCCGCCGTCAGCAGATACGGGTAGCCCAACCGCATACGCGCGTAGCGGTTCGCCAGCCGATCGCGCCAGCCGCGCGAGATCGCCACGCGATAGACCGGCAGCTCGCCATCGGGCACGTACGCGATCGGCAAAGCCTGCCCCGGTAACCCAAGGGTGACGATCGCGCTCGGATAGCCGCGCTCCTTCAGCGCCGCCAGCAATTCGGTGTGGACCGGGATCGCCATCGAGCCGGGGCGATAGGCGGCGGTGAAATAGAGCAACTTCGCGCCATCATACACCGCGCTCATCGTCGCCTCACCGCAATTCGCGCTTTCGCATCCCGCTCATCCATCCTTCAATGCCATACAACCCGGCCGATCAGCAAGAAATACGCCAACTCGCCACCGCCAATCCTTCTGCCGCCCCTCCTCCCATCCCCCGCTGCGCGCTGCGGTCAAAACCCTCGTCCCCCATCCTCGTCTCTGCGGCCCGCTGCGTCTCTGCGCCGCTGCGGTGAACCACCCGCCCATCGCCTCACAGGAACCGCAGGATTTTGGACGCCAGCGGCAGCCGCAACTCGGCGATCCGCCGCCGATCCTCGGGGTCGATCCCACCGGTCAGCTTAAAGACGCCGAGGTACACGAGCGCCCCGACAGCACCGACGGCACCATTCGCGAGCAGATAGAGCGCGCGGCTGGTCTTGCTGAGGCTGACACTCGGATCCCACGGCAGGGCCGGTTTGAAGACGTAGAGCGCGAACGGCGCGATCACCACGGCCATCGCGAGGCTCGCCAGGGCAACTCGGCCCAGAAAGCGGACCGGGTAGCGGATCGGGAACTGGCGGAGTGCTAACGCCATCGCCAGCCCGTCGCAGAAGAGGCGCGATCCGCCCATCACCAGCGCGGCGGCGACGATCCCGTAGCGCGGCACGACGAAGAAAACCAGCGGCAACGCGACGATCGCGCAGCTCCGCGAGATCAACATCGGGCGATAACGCTCGTAAGCCATCAGCATCGCCAGCGGCACGCTGATGGCCGCATCGAGGAAGAGGGTCAGCGCCAGGATACGCGCCGCCCCCGCCGCATCGACATATTTCGGTCCGAGCAGGGCGAGGATGTTGTAGACCAGCAGGGTCAAGCCGACCGCCGCCGGGATCATCACCGCCGCCAGGAATTTGCAGAGGATACTGTAGGCGTCGGCCAGCTGCCGCGCATCGCCGCGCGTGTAGAGGCGGGAGAAGAGCGGGATCTGGATACCGGCGAGCGGCGACCAGAGCGCCCCGAGGATCTGATTGATCAGCGAATGCGCGACCTTAAAACTCGCCACGGCGCTCGCCCCCGGCAACGCCAGCAGGACGAAGTCGAGCGCGTAGAGGTATTCGGTCAGTTGCTGCCAGTAGCTCAGTGCCGAATAGGAGATGAAACGCTGCGGCAGCCGCGCGCCCTCGCTCTCGAGAATCGGCTCGGCGGGTAACTGCCGTTGGATACCGATCGTCTGCCAGGCGGCGAGCGCCGTCACAACGAGCGGGATCGTGACGAGGACGCCGACGAACCCGAGGATCCCCCAGCCGATAACCACCACCACGAGACGCAGGATCGGGCTGAGCACCTGCGCCACGAAGCCGATCGCACCAGATGCCCGCTGCTTGAAATAGGCGGTCAACGTCTGCATAAAGACGTCGAAGACGGCACCAAAAAAGACGAGCGCCATCAGTGCCCAGAAGAACGTCTGCCGATATTGATCGAGGATCGCGCGCGTCTCCGGCTCATCGACCCGCCCTGACCAGTAGGCGAAGAGGCGTTCCCGGAAGACCAGCGCCACGACGACGATCAGCGCGACGATGACGAGCTTCTGCGCGATCACCACCTGGAGGGTCCGGCGCACGCCCCGGCTGCCGTGACGCGCCTCAACCTCCGGCAAAAATTTCGCCAGACCGCGCTCAACACCGAAATCGGCGATCAGCCCCAACGTCCCGGCCATCGCGCTGATCGTCGTGACCGTCCCGTAGCCGTCTTTCGAGAGGAGATTCGCGACGACGATGAAGGAGACGAACCCCGCGATCAGCTTGGCGACCTGCCAGACCCCGTTCCAAAGCATCGCCCGCGATACTTGCCCGGAGAGGTTCGGTTTCGCCGCTGGCGCAGGCGCGGGGGAAGCCGGGGTGGTGACGCGCTCACTCACGACGGACAGCCCCCCCCGCCCCCTGATACCGGGGGCTGGTTGCTACGAGTGTTCCCTGTGCAAAAAATCGCTGGACAGGATTGCGCCGGGCCGACGCAGCGAGCACGAGGATCCCGCCCCCCCACCCTCCCCGCGTCGGGGAGGGTCGCCGCCGCAGCGGCGGG